>CANHJD010000103.1 GCA_947461145.1 Bacteriovoracaceae bacterium | reverse complement strand
TAGTAAAGACTCATATTAAAGAAGAGGAGAGTGACTTCTTGCCAAAAATGCAAGAGCTCTTAGATGAGGCAAGTTTAATTCAGATGGGAGAGGGGTTTATGAAGTTAAGAAAACTCACGCCAAAGGATTTAAGAGATCATCCTCACTTACAAGATGAGCTTGTCATGTGGAAAGATGATGTTCAAAAGGTCTCTAGCAAGTTTTTAAGCATGGTGGATAAGACGATGGAAAATCTTAGACATTAAATGAACCAATACAAATAAGGAGTTTGTCATGCCAACAACAATGAGTCCTCAAAAACCAAGCAGAGCTAATCTCATAGGAAAAACACCCGCGCAAAAAGTATGTATCGTTCTGGGTCTTGCCTTAGTTGTGGTGGGTTTGATCGGTGTGACAATCCCTGGTTTAATGGGAATGCATCTGAGCATGCTCCACAATATGATTCACTTGTTTTCAGGATTGGTCGCCCTCGGGTTTGGATTTTCTAGTGCTAATCGGGCATTTAATTATTGCGTGATTTTTGGAACGTTTTATGCACTCGTCGGTATGAGTGGATTCTTGCTTGGTCAACCAGGTTATCCTTCATTCGGAAACATGGAGTCTGATCAGAACCTTCTCAAGATAATTCCTGGCTATTTAGAGTACGGAACCATGGATCATTTAGTGCATTTTCTGATTGGTGCATTTTTAGTTTTCACCGCTTTTACTTTCAGAAAAGATAAAGATGTAAATCCTTAAATAGGCGAAGGACTTTTTTTGTATGGGAACTTCCGCAGCTGTCAATCAAATCTACGCCCATTTTAGTCATATGACAGGAAGGTTTCTTTCTGTCAGACGCAAAACCGAAGATCTTTGTCTTCCGTTGACTGATGAGGATTGTTGTCTTTCCGTGATGGAGGAGACTTCTCCACCTAAGTGGCATCTCGCTCACTCAAGTTGGTTCTTTGAGCGTTTCGTTCTCCAGAAATTTAAGCGGGGTTATGAAAGTTACAGACCAGAGTTTGATTTTCTTTTTAATTCCTATTATCGAAGATTAGGGAGTTTTGTTCCGAAATTTAAAAGGGGAGTTCTCAGTCGTCCCACGCGAGATGAGATTTATCAATATCGTCATTTTATTACTGAATCCATCATGGGGCTTTTAGAGACAATAAAACCTGAAGATGAGGGAAAACTCCTCAAAGCACTCGAGTATGGTATTAATCATGAAGAGCAGCATCAGGAATTGCTTCTTGCTGATTTGAAGAGAAATTTTTTTGAAAATCCTCTTCGGCCTCAGTATCTTGGGCAGGTATTTTCTCATTCAGAGATTTCAGAAAATAAATGGCAAACTTTCAATGAAGGTCCCGTCAAGGTCGGAATTCCAATTGAGTTCCAGCAATTTTCATTTGATAACGAAAAAGATCAGCATCAAGTTTGGCTTGAGAGGTTTCAGTTGGCTTCTCACCTTGCCACTAATGATGAATTCTTGGCTTTCATGGATGAGGGAGGGTATGAAAATCCTCGATTCTGGCTCACTGATGGCTGGGATCTAAAAGAAAGGGAAAAGTGGGAGCATCCAATCTATTGGGAAAAGCAAGGTCAAAACTGGTGGACCATGAGCTTATCGGGAATGATTCCCCTTGAGCTTTCAGCTCCGGTTGCTCATGTTAGTTTTTATGAAGCCTCAGCCTTTGCCAAATGGAAATCGGCGCGCCTTCCAACTGAGGCAGAATGGGAGACGGCCGCAAGACTCGAAAAGAAAGTAGGTGTCTTTCTCGAAAATGGACCTCTTGAACCGATACCCTCACAAGAAAATCATCAAGTCTTTTCTCAGATACATGGGAGTGTTTGGGAGTGGACTCAAAGTTCTTATCGGCCTTATCCCCGCTATCGACCTGTCTCATTTGGAATGACTGATGATAACGAAAAATCGATGTGTAATCAGTTTGTCCTAAGAGGAGGGAGTTGTTTGACTCCTACAGATCATTATCGAGTTACTTATAGAAATTATGCATATCCTCAAATGAGATTAATGTGTGCAGGAATTCGACTAGCAAGGGATTTGTAAAAAAATGAAATTAATAATTTTTGTTCTCCTATTCCCTTGTCTCGCATTTGCTTCAAAATGCAATGTATATGGCATTTCTGATGGACCACAAAAATTATCCTGCGTTATAAAAGTGGGAAAGAAACTGAAAAAAATGTTACTTCAATGTGAATCTAGTCAATATAAGTTAATCTGGAATAATAGATCCTATCCAGTAGATACTGCTTATCACGAGGAAGTAGAATCAGGTTCTAATCCCTTAGTTTTTCGTTCAGAGAAAATTCTTTTTACGGCGATCATTCATCACTTCTCCGCTCAAGCAGAGCTTGAAATGGATGGTCATCTTTATAAAGGTATTTGCCGGCTTTAATAAAATTCAAAGGAGCCCTTATGAGTGATGCCATTTCAGAAAAACCAGCTTCATATTCCAGTTCAATAGAGCAAGAGTTTCAGTCTCTACACCCACTTATCAGTTGGCGTTCCACGATTGCTGGGTTACTAGTTTCCTCTTTTGTTTTGATCGGTTTATTGGGTCTTGGGATGGCCTTCGGTGGAATTACTATGGATGAGCAGACAACTCTTCGCTCCATCGGATTGTACACGGGAACTTGGTTTTTAATTTCTTCATGCCTATCAATTTTTATAGGTAGCTACTTTGCCTCAAGAGTTTCTCGCTTTAAGGCACCTAGAGTGGGAGCTGCTCAAGGAATAGTCATTGCTGCCTTGTTTATGGTTTTTTTTCTTTTTGAGGCCATACTCGCAGTAGGGGGCGCCGGTTCTTTAACTGGCAATCTTATTGGCAAAACATCAACGATGATTAATGCCCCAATTGATAGATTTATTGGGACTCCAGCAATAAGGGAGCAGGTTGAAAATGTTGTTGGTGATCTAACCTTAAAGTCTGATCCAAATCTTGTCACAGCTGGAATTGCAGCAAGACTCATTCGTGGCAATGAGGAGTCAGCTGTGGATTACCTTGCAAATCAGGCAGAAATCAGCAGCCTTGAGGCAAGTGAAAGAATTTCTGGATTAAAAAATAAGATTAATTCAATTATTCAAACTGCCAAACTCGCAACTGCACAGGCTTTAAAATCTACTGGATGGTCGATATTTTTTATGACTTTGCTCTCGGCTTCTTTTGCTGTCCTTGGAGGTTTTCTTGGCTCGGTCTCAAATATGAGAGTTCCATTGGCAAGATCTCAGAGGCTTTTCTTTTTAAAGAAGGCCAATCCTTAATTTAGAAACTGCGAAGGGATTTGCCTTCGCAGTACTTATTAATTTGAGAGGAGGAACGCTTATGGAGTTTCATGATCAACCAAGTCTTTTTCTTTTGGAAGAAGACATAAGTGAAATACTTCCACTTAATGACTTTGATTGGGATCTTTTAATTGAAACCGATGATCAACGGGCAATTAGAAGGCACTGGTTCAAACAAAGAGATGCAGGCCTAGAAAGATTTGTAGGCGTACACTCCCATTCCACCTGGAGTAGCACTTGGAACCATCATCCATGAAGTCTCTTTTTGGGCTTCATCCTTTTTAGGTTTAGCAACCATACCGACTGCGGCTTTTCCAAAAACCCAGCCCATGGCAATTCCAAGTGGATAATCACTGGCCCAATGAACACCATTATTCATCATCTGGAATGCCAATGCAGAAATCCAAACACCACCTACAGTATAGATTTGAGTTTGGTACTGGGAATAACGTTCAGCTAGTATGGTAAAGGTAAGAGTTGCCGTCATAACGTGGCCACTTGGCATTCCATCATAGCTGGCGGTCTTTGTATTATAGTCATTAAAGCTTGGAAATAAATTCCATGATCCGCGCTCGCTTGTCTTGACCTCTGGACTTTCTCTGCCAAAACTGCGTTTTAGAGCTTGATTAAATATGGTTGAGACAACCATTCCATGGGCGATCATGATGCCTGTATTAAAATCATAAGTGCTTCCACTCGCGTAGCTTGCGCCAACCATTGAGCCAGCAATAGCAAAATGCATCCAACCATCACCCAGAAAATAGAGAAAGGATCCTGTGTCTGTTGGTACTCTTACCAGTTCATGACCATAGGCCTGAAGGAGAGGTGATGTGTTATCCTCGTTCCCAATCCCCCAGTCGCGTCCTTTTTGCTGACTGTAACTGTAGAGCTTCTCATCGTAGTGATAAGTTATGGCCGTAGCCCCTAGCATAAGTCCCCAGCCAGGTATTGCAGCTTTTGAAAAACTGGACTCTATTGCAGAGAGTGAAGTCGATGGAACCTTTTTAAATATATCAATATATTCAAGTCTTGCTTCTTCCTGGGCATACCCAAAAGTTGTAGTAATGATAGAACAGATGGCAAAAAAGCGTCTTATATTTTTCAAGTTGTGACCAATCATCTTTAGTAGATATTAATGTTTTTATAAGATTAAACGGAGAAACTTAATTTATTCAGGTCTTTTTTCCTTCGTCAATACAAACTCATTTTAGGTATGCTGAAAAAGAGGGGGTGTTGGATGTTTGGTAAGATTTTGACAAATCCATTGGTCTTAAACTTGGGTCTCATCTCTTTTTTTGCAGATATAGCTAGTGAAATGCTCTACCCTGTGACACCCATTTTTTTAACTACCGTTTTAGGCTCTTCAATGACCTACGTAGGAGTTATTGAGGGAGTTGCTGAACTCATTTCAAGTTTGCTTAAAACTTATTCAGGATTTTGGTCTGATAAGATCTTTCGCCGCAAACCCTTTATTATTATTGGATACTCGCTCTCGGCTATAGCCAAGCCTTTAACTGGTCTGGCCTATTCATGGCAAGGCGTGCTTTTTGCCAGAGGGTTAGATCGAACGGGTAAAGGTCTGCGAACTGCCCCTCGAGATGCACTTTTGGCGGATAGTGTTCCATTGGAGAAAAGAGGAGAGGCCTTTGGCTGGCATCGCTTTATGGACACTATGGGTGCTGTCTTAGGTCCACTTCTCGCTATTTTCCTCATAAGCTTTTATGAAAATGACTTAAGAAAGATTTTTCTATGGTCTATTCTGCCAGGAATATTCAGTCTTATTTTTGTGATGAGACTAAAGGAGGCAGATTCGCTAGCTCCTCCAAAGAAATTAGAGCGATTCGGATGGAATCATTTCTCTGGTGATTTTAAGACATTCATTTTTGCTTGGACTATCTTTTCCTTAGGCAACTCTAGTGATGTTTTTCTGCTCATGCGTGTGAAGGCATCAGGGCACTCAACAACCTCAGTCATTCTGCTTTATTGCCTTTATAATTTGAGTTACGCCTTACTAAGCCCATACTTTGGCACATTATCCGATAAAGTGGGCCAGAAAAAATGTCTTATTATTGGACTTGGGTTGTTTTCAATTGTTTATGGTGGCTTTATTTTTGCGACATCTATAATACATTTTTTATTTCTCTTCATTCTTTATGGACTATTTATGGCCTCTACAGAAGGAATAGGTAAGGCCTATACGGTAGGTTTAGTTTCGCCAGAAAGGAAAGCCTCTGCAGTGGGAGTTCTTGGAACGCTGACTGGCATTTCTGCCCTGATGGCTTCAATAGGTGCAGGGGTTTTATGGGATAACTATTCTCAATTTGCTCCTTTTGTTTTAGGAATGACTTCCTCGCTCATTGCTTGCGGCATTTTGATTTTTGTAAAAAAGAAATAAATCATTCATTTTAGGTTTCTTCTGGCCCTCCATCCTCTTCTTCTTCAGGAACAGGAATAGGAATTGGATGAGGCCTTAAATCGTCATAGGTACTGTCGGGATGATCTTGACCTTCCTCAATTTCTGCTACAGGCCCTGGTATCACATCTCCATTGGGCGTGCCTGGAGTGGTAGAGAGTTTTTGAATAATACCACAGGTGATAGGAAACACTTGATATGGTTTTCGTTTACCCAAACCAACAATAGTTTCTGGCAAAAGAGTATCCTCAGAGACTCCAAGTATCAATACAACTCTTCCAGCAAGAATCAATTCTTCATTTGGATTCAGTTTCACAATGTGATCTGTTTGATCTAGATCTTCATTCTTTAAGTCTTTTTGAATTCTTTTTAGTGAGGCAAGTCTTTCATAGTGGTAATATCCTGAGTTATCTGAGATTGGATAAAAATTTTCTCCTGCCTCTTGAGAGTCTAGATTTGCATCGAGTGGAATAATCATCTTGCCAGTCACATTCATGGCTTCTTCAATGTCAATAAATCCATCAAGGTTTAAGTCATCCTCTAAAGTGGGACAACGCTTTCCTTGATAAACACCCTGCTGATGCCAAGTGGAAGGTTTACCGGCAAAAAGTCTAATGAAGGTGAGTAATTTATCGCCATTAAGTGAGAAAGTAAGTGAGCCTGGGATCGTTCCATTGATTTGAGAGTTAAGCGTAGAAAATTTTGCGAGATAGAGTCCGTCTTCATTAAGCTCAATCCTCACAACTGCTGCTTCATGTTTCGTCTTATCCTTTTTTTCAGTAACAAGCAGGCAAGATGAAATTAAGAAAATTGGAAAAATAAAAACAAAAAGGCTATGTTTAAAGGTTCTCATTTTTATCTCCATTATTTTGATAGAATTTCATCAAAAGCTTCAAAATACGCCTGAGTTACTTCTTTGATGTCAAAATTTTCTTTTGTGAAGCCCCAAGCTTCATTCATCTGTAGATCTGCAGGCTGATAGGTGTACATATTTGTTCTCTGAATAAAGCAGTCACCCGAATAAGGGTAATCTGCATAGTCTGAAAACTGCGAAATTACTGGGCACTCAGGATTGTTACGCATAAAAATATTTGTCCAGTTTTGAAAATCTAATGGACCACTTGTATATTTTCTATCCATTACACGCTCGACGACCTTGTCATTATCCATAACATGAACATACGGTGCGATATGAAACCACCATTCGAAGTTGTATCGTCTTATATAGTTTCTCGTGAAATAAATTAAAATTTTATTTGATTTTAAACTGTGCTCTCTCCACCATTCAAAGGTCCAAACCATGGCCCTGTTAAAGCATTGAGACTCCTTTGGATGATAGCGTGCTTCACGAAAATATCTCCTCGCTACCGCAAGTGATTCAATGGTTGTTGGGATATAGGGTGATGGCTGTTGAAATCTGACTTTTGCTGAAGCTGATTTAGTTTGAAATCCAACTGTCTCAAACTTTTTTATGTACCGATTACTGTCTAAACTAAAGCGATACATACTTGAAGACTTTGCCAGCTTATGTATTTGTGGCAGATGATCCGAATCCTCCTGAGGGATTTTCGCCACAAGACCATTTGATAGTAGTACTAAATGATCCTCACTCAAAGATTGGGCGTAATCGATATCAAAGATCTGAGACTCAATCGTTGATTCGGCATGGGATCTTGCGAGATTAAAAGTGAGACTTAAAATGAGAGTTAAAATAAACATAAAACCTCCCGAGAAAAGCATTTTGCTTAAAGATGGATGTTTTTGTCATCTAAAGCTTGCCCTAAGCTTGTTATTGTTTTGCAAGTCTTTAAAAAATTAAGATTCACTTTAGTAGAAATATGAGGTGGAGTATTTAAAGTTAGATCATGAATTATTCAATAAACAGTGACATTGTACTAAGTCTATTAAACTACAAACTTGAGTGCCACCCGATGCTCAAGGGTGAAAAAATATTCATTAGTTTAGTTGGTAATGATTGTATTCTTAAAGGGACTGTTGATGCTCTGGAAAAAAAATGGTTAGCTGAGGATATCGTAGCAGATGCACCAGGAGTTCTTCAGATAAAAAATGAAATTAATGTCATCAATAAACCTGAGCGGCTTGCAGAAAATTTTTATGAGATCTAGTTTTTTATTGAGGTCTATTTAAGAGTCTTGTTGCTTCTAGTCTTTTTTCGATTGAGTAGAGGTTGTAGGCATGTCTAATTACCGGCTGTGCGACATTTCTTACAGGAATACCGGACGGTGTAGTACCTTTTTCAATCCCTGAATGAGCATGGCCATGAAAAACAATATCTGCCTGCCCATAGTCTACGGCTTCGGCTAAATAGTAAGAACCAAGAAAGGGATAGATCTCTTTCTTTTCCCCTTCTAATGTTTCCATGATTGGGGAGTAATGAAGAAGGGCGATCTTTAAGTCACATTCAAGTTCTTTAATAACTTTTTCAAATTCTCTTGCTTCTGTACGAGAATGTCGCACAAAGTTTTTCATTTCTTTCTCACCAAAATCAGAGCCACAAGCACCAATAAATCCACCACCAAATCCTTTTGCACCTGCAATGCCTATTTTTACGCCCTTTATTTCAAAGGTGATGGAGCTTCTTTCAAGGACATGAACTCCATTATCCCTCAGCATCTTTGTAATGATATCTACTTGGTCTGCGTGATGATCGTGATTTCCAAGCACTGCGACGATAGGTATAGGTGAAAATGAGAGATCCTCAATAAGTACTTTTATTTCATCCGGATGACCAGTTTGAGTTAAGTCACCAGCTAAAACTAGAATATCTGCTTTTCCTTTTAGCCCTCTGAGATGCTCTGCGATTCTTTTATGAGACTTTCTATCAAAATGAAGATCACCGACGGCGGCAACTTTAATCATCTAATCGCCTCACTTCCCTCAGAAGGATTCAACACTCTTACACGCACTTGATTTCTTATTTCCCTGCTAGGGTCAATCTTATGGACAACCTCATTAAGTGCCTCCCTCTGCTCTTCACTGAATACTTCCCCTTTAATCATAATTCCTCCCTCTATAACATCGACTTTAATATCATGTTCAGCAATCCTCTCGTCACTGGTAATTGCCTCCATAATTCTGCCCTCTAAATAAATTGGTGGTTCTTTGATTATAAATTTATCTGATTCTTTTCTGCTCTTCTCTTGATAGGGATGAAAAACATTTGTAAGTTTATAATCAGGGCGTTCAAAGATTGTTCGATAAAGCTTATTAATAGTTTCGAATGGAATTGCAATATCGTTTGATTGGGCATAGATGAGTAAAGAGAGTAGTCTTCTCGGACAATATCTTGCCCGACTGAGTAAATAATCCCAATCAATATTACCTTGCTTGAGAACAGAAAGTGCATCATGCCAGTGATGGGGATTATCTTCTCTGTGAGCAGCCGCCTTTACAACAATAAAGTCTTCAGGGCTTATGGTATTGATCATTTTTCCTTCGACCTTAATTCTCCTGACGTGGGATCTCACTTCTTCATCAAAGTAAATATCTCCACAGGATCTAAAGATAACATCTACTAGAATATCATCTCGCCAAGCTTTATAAAGCCACGCTTCATCCCTCTTCTCAGTTTCAAAACCTTTCTCTTCTAAAATCTTAAGTATAAAGTCTGCATCATCAGGACTCACAAGAAGATCAATATCATGTGTGACGCGAGGACGACCTAATTCCTTCCCCGCGATGCCCCCAAAAAGTGCATAGGGTATATTTTTTGCCTCTAT
>CANHJD010000102.1 GCA_947461145.1 Bacteriovoracaceae bacterium | reverse complement strand
TGGGACGCAAAAGTTTATAACTGGCACACAAACCACATTGGTGGAATTAAGGCCCGTACTGCTAAAGAACAGTTAGCGAAACATCCTGAACTAATCGTTGAAGAAGCGGTTAAGGGTATGCTTCCTAAAAACACTCTAGGGCGCAAGCAATTTACAAAGCTTAAAGTTTTCGTAGGACCTAATCATGGTCACGAAGCTCAAAAGCCTGAAGCCCTAACAATTAAACTTTAATAAGGAAGAAATCATATGAGCAAAGCTAAATCTTATGATGTTCACACAATCGGCCGTCGTAAAACATCAGTAGCAAGAATCTACGTTTCACGCGGTAATGGTAAAATCGTTATCAACGATCGTGATGTTGCTAACTATTTCCCTAAAGCAACAAGTCGTTACATTGTTTTCCAACCTTTGAATCTTCTTAAGGTTAATGAAAATTATGATTTTAAAATCAATGTAAAAGGCGGCGGTGTTACAGGTCAAGCTGGTGCTATTCGTCTTGGTATTGCTCGCGCCCTTCTTAAGTTAGCACCAAATAGTCGTGCAGAACTTAAGCTTGCAGGTTTCCTTACACGTGATGCTAGAAAAGTTGAACGTAAGAAACCAGGTAAATCAGGTGCTCGTAAGTCTTACCAATTCTCTAAACGTTAATTTCAAGACTTCAACATTTGTTGGAAAGGGCTCCGCAAGGAGCCCTTTTTATTTTATAACTACCTATGGAAAAAACCGACGTTAATCACATCGAAATTCGCGGGGCCAGGGTACACAATCTTAAAAATTTGGACCTTGATATCCCTCTGCGAAGCCTGATCTGTTTTGCTGGTCCCTCTGGGTCTGGGAAAACATCTTTGGCCTTTCATACCTTGCTTACTGAATCAAAGCGTCGATTCGTGAACTCTTTTCCAAACTCGATGAAATTTTTCACTGAACGACCTGCTGCTGTAGATGTAGACAGTATATTTCCTGTTTTACCGGTTTTTGGCCTTCCACAGATTAATCCTGTCATGGGTTCAAGGACAGTCGTTTCTGATGTCATGAGGGTTACAGATAGTTTCCAAAATCTTTTTTTTACGGCCGCTAAAGAGTTATGCCCAACTCATGATTGCGATTTACTTATTCGTCCCCTCGGCGCGCAACTGAAAAATCAAATTAAAGAAATCACCCCGAATGGTGTCTATCATATTCTTTTAGGCCCAAATGAGTTCATCCGAATATTTGGTGAAGGTTTTATTCCTCCACGCTCCTTTTCCCAAAAAGAAAAGATCATGAATCCCTATCAGGAGGGAGATGAGCTTTGGGAGGTTCTTAGGTTTAAATTTGAAAACCTAGATTCGCTTGAAAGGAAGTGGCAGGAACTTAAGCTTTCTGAATTTCCACTGAATTATATGATCTGGGGACCGGAGATGAAAAAGCCTCAGAAGTTAGTTTTTCATTTCCAAAAGGTGTGTCCCGAATGTGATTTTGAATCAAGGCCTATTTCCACCGTTTCAGCATTTTCACCCTATAGTGCATTGGGTGCCTGCCCGGCCTGTAACGGATATGGGGCCAAGTTAATTTATGATGAGAAGAAGATATTAGATAAGGAGCTCTCAGTTGAAGACGGAGCACTTAAATTACTAAGGTACGCTCCCTTTCAGTATGCCTATGAAGAGCTGCTTAAAATTTTAAAGCGAAAAAAAATTGCCACGGATGTTCCGGTAAAAAAATTAACTAAGGATTTTTTTGAAATTTTAGAAAATGGCTATGGCGAGTATCCTGGATATCTAGAGTTAAAAAACTATTTGGATAGCAAGAAATATAAGCCTTCTGTTCGAATTTACATCAGAAATCTCCAGAAAGAAGAACCTTGTAAAACTTGTTCATCCTCTAGACTTAATAAAAACATTCACCATTATCGTATTTCTCTTGGAGGAAAACTTTTTGGTCTGCATGAGGTCATGGAGCTCACTGTGGATGAAGCAAAAAAACTATTTGCTCAAAAAAGTTCAAATTCAAAGGGTCATGAAGCTCGTCTCTATCAAGATATTTCAGAGAAGTTAAATCTTGCAAATGAGATGGGCCTTGGGCACCTCTCTTTACTAAGAAGAGCAAAATCACTTTCAGCTGGAGAGTATCAGCGATTGCTTTTAATTAAATACCTCACCTTTAAAGGTGTCGATAGTCTGTTTGTTCTTGATGAGCCAAGCCTAGGACTTGGTGAGAAAGAAATTAATCACCTTTTAAGAAGCCTGAGGCTTATTATTGAACAGGGAAATACGGTTATCTTAATTGATCACTCAGAGCTGATTCACAAGAGTGTCGATCATCTTTTTGTTATGGGCCCAGGCTCGGGTAAGATGGGGGGAGAGATTATTTACCAGGGCACTCCTAGTAAATATTTTCAAACGAAACAAAAGATCAACTGGGACATTAAAAAATTAAAACCTAAGTCGGCTAATTATATTGAAGTAAATGGAGCCGAGATTTTTGGAAAAACTTATCCAGATTTTAAAGTTCCCTTAGAAGAGATGGTGTGGGTGACTGGAAATTCGGGTGTTGGTAAAACTTCCTGCATGATCAAAATTATGGCGAATTCTTTATCTAAGAAGTTCTTTGGAGAATTCTTAGAAGAGGAAGATTTCAAAATTAAATCTCTCAAGTGTGCTCAAAAGTTTGATGATATTATTGTTATCTCATCGGAGTTAAATCGTTTTACTTCTCGCTCATCGGTTGGAACGATAACTGAATTTTCTTCAGTCATTAGGAAACATTTTCTAAAATTACCAATTTCTAAAAGTATGAATCTAAAGGAAGGTCATCTCTCTTCAAATTCTGAGCTTGGCATGTGTTCTCGCTGTGAAGGTAAGGGCTCTATTGTTATTGAGATGCAATATCTTGAAGATATTGTGCTAGAATGTGAGGACTGCAAAGGCTTAAAAATTAAGCCACTTTATGCCAATATTTCTGATGGCAAAATGACTTTGGCAGAAGCCTATAATCTTCCTCTGAATCAAGTTTTGGATAGAATAGAACTAACACCTAAATTTAGAAGAATTTGGGAATATTTAAAGATTCTCAATTTAGATTATTTGTCCCTGGATCGCTCTCTCAATAGCCTATCTGGAGGTGAGAAGCAGAGGATCTACTTACTTTCCAAATTAATTAAGTCAATTCAGAACTCTCTACTGATATTTGAGAATCTCTCCTTTGGTCTCTCTGATAGGGAGCTTCAAATGCTAGGAACTTTTCTGAGAGACCTTCTTCAATTTAAAAATTCTATTTTGATAATAGACGCATCAAGTAATTTTAGTCACTTGGCCTCCTCAGAGATCCATTTTACCTCCAAGGAAATAGCCCTAAAAAAGCTTAACTAATTCGCTCAAGCTTTAGCCCTGATTATCCGACAAGCTCAGTAGGATAATTCAAGGGATAAATTTGTGAGTTCAATTTTAGCGGCACTCTTTCTGGTAACCTCTGTTTATGCAACGGTATTTAAACCTCAACCAATTGAGCAGCAAATCCGTGAATCAGATGGAGTCTTTTTAGGTCATTTTCTTAAAAAGAAGACTATCGAGCTAGAAGACGGGTCACTTGCGACTCAGATGGTTTTTAAAATAAATCAAGAATACGGTCTTCAATCTGATTTCTATGGGATGGATGAGGTACTCATTCATTATCCAGGAGGAAGTTTAGCTGACAGGCATGTGAAAATTGAAGGGGTACCCAGTTTTACTTCGGGCGAGAAGGTTGTCCTTTTCATAAAAAGCATTGATAACCGCTATTGGGGTATGAACTTGGGGTTCGGGACTTTCAAGGTGATTAACTATGGAAAAGAGAATGTCTTAGTTAATTACATTTTTCCAAATCATCCAGAAGTAGGCCAGGTTAAGTTCCAAAAATTTGAGACGGCCCTAAAATCTATCAAAGGTGTGGGTCTTAAATTGGTACAAAATATACAATACCCGAGTAATTCAGATAAAGCGTTCCAGTTTAATCGGTCTCCAGCCTCCAACTCCTTGCCGGAAGGGCAAAATCGCTCCATTGCCTCAAAAATAGATCAATCGGACAATCAAAGTGACCAGTCAAAAATTAATATTCTTTGGCTCGTTTTGGTAATGGGTCTTGCCGGTGGATTTTTTCGAATGACTCGGAAAAAAACTGCCAGATAAAATAATTTAAAACGCAGATTTCGATGGATTGAAAATGCGACTGATTTTTTTACTAATATGGATATTTTCAATTCCCGCTCTGGCGCATCAGAAGTCTATTACTTTAAATCAAAGTGAAATAAAATGGAGCTACTCAAATATTCCCCTAAGAATAGATAGTCTTTCATCCATTCCTAATGCGAATACTCTGGTAGATGAAGCTATTTCAGAGTGGAATAATTCCTCGAAATTAAAAATCATCAAAAGCACAACTGGAAATAATAGAGTGAAGCTTTTAAGTGATTTTTCAATCTATGGCTCAGCAGTGATTGGGGTGACAGAAGTTAATTATTCAAACTCTGGTGAAATCGTTACAGCTTCTATTTTGTTAAACGATCAAAATTATAATTTTGTTGATACTCCTGGTATGATTGCTAATGGGAAAGTTTATTTGAAAGATGTCTTAACACATGAACTTGGTCACTTTATTGGTCTTTCACATTCAGAAGTTTTAGATTCCACTATGTTTTATTCAAACTTTCCTGGGCAGTCAGAGCTTGCTGCCGATGATAAAGCGGGAGTAAGAAGCAAGTATGAGTCAAATCATGGCAAAATTTTTGGTTATGTCCGTGGCGGATCACACATTGGTGTCCTAGGCGTCCATGTTCAGGCCATATCCAGATCAACGGGAGAAACCATAGGTAGTATCAGTGATCAAAACGGATATTTTGAGATTTCGGGACTCGATAAAAATGACACTTACTATCTTTATACTTCGCCCTTAAAAAATCTTAATGCTCTTCCGGACTATTTTTCAAATGTACAGTCTGAATTTTGTCCTAGTTCGTATGTGGGATCTTTTTTTACTGCATGCGGAAGAGAGAACGATGGGATTCCTCAAGGGATAAACCTTAGCTCATCTCAATATGAAGTAAATGTGGGTGAAATTTCAATTAACTGCTCATTAAAAACTCAGGAAGATTATAACTATCAGAAAATTGCTCAAGAGTTTTCTAGTATTGAGATCTTTGGCGAAGAGGATAAAAATAAATATGAAAAAGCCTATGTTGGTTTTTTTAGAGCTTCCTCTCTTTTGACATCTACTTTCACCACGGCCGATAAATTTCTGGTTGATATGCGCGGAGTTAATTTTCCAGGAGATAAAATCTTAAAAATAAAATTAATCTCCCAAGCTTTTGGAAATCTCGTTGAATACTCTATGAAATTAAAAATGAATGGAGTTGAAATAAATGGCAGTCCATTTATTAAGACAGAAAAATTGCCTGAATATACGTTATCTCTTGATTTAAAAAGTGAAGTTGCTTTGTCATCGGTTAGTACGGAAAATCTTTTCGAGATTGAGATCATGGCAAAAAAACTCTCTTCAGAGGATGCCATTTACAGTATCCCCGATGTCATAACCTTCAGTGGCAATAAAGTTATGCCTTATTTATTATCTCTAAGCCTTGAAGACCAAGATGGCATTATTCTTGATAGTGGATCGGATTTGTCGGACAATTATTCTTGTCTTGATGCCCCTTTTACTTATGCTGTGGAAAAATCAACTTTTTCATCTAGAAATACCACAAATGATTCTCAGTTACCGGAAGCCACGGCTGCAGCTGCCTGTGCAACGATAACAGATGGACCTGGTTCTGGGCCTAGTTCAGGCACTGGACAATTTATGATGACATTAGGTATTGGATTTTTATTATCTTTGCTCCTTTCTAAATTTGGTAAAAGAAGTAAGAACTTTTTGTCTTAACCCATCCTTTTGACTAAAATAATCCAACCAAGCTCTAACAGTACTGGAGTCATGACATGATGCGATTTCTTTTAATGTTCTTATTCATAAGTCTTCCATTGCTTGCCCAAAATTTGATGGAGGAAAGAATCTGGAAGGTTTCACCAAGAAAGAAATCTATTTTTCTTGATTCAGGTGTTTTTCATCACAACTCGCAGTTAAAAAATGCAGGTATAACTGCTGTACGAAGCTCTGCCACTCCAGGACAAGGTTATGAGAGAGTAGTGATAGATTTTAATACTCCTTCAATTCCCAAAATTTATGGACATATCTCTCCTGCCGATCAAAAAATCTCTGTCGATTTTTTTGAATCATCTATTGCAACATCTCAACCGCAATTAAAGAATTCCAAAAATGTAAAAAGTATTGATTTCATAAATGTTGATGGCAAATCAATGACTATGAATTTATCTATGAAGTCTAAGACATCGTTCGATATTTTTTACCTAGAAAATCCTGGTCGCCTTGTCATTGATATTCGCTAATTAAGAAGGAAAAATATGTCACCTAAAGATAAAAAACAAAAAACCAAGTCGGATCAGAATATTATCAAGGATGCTCCACCTGAAGTGGTGATTATTCCAATAGTGAATAGCCCCATTTTCCCTGGTATGATTGCACCAATTATTCTTTCAGAGGATAAATATACTCCTGAGCTTGATTCTTACTTAAGTAAACATAACTACGTTGCACTAAACTTAGTAAAGTTCAAAGACTTTGGTGAGGGTCAGGAAGTTCTTCAAGAGATGGATGAAGAAAACATCAATTATGAGGATGAATCAGAAGAGAGTGAAGAAAAAGTAAGTTTAACTTCGGCTACCGATATTAGCCCTAAGGGATTGACTCCAAAAGATATTTATCGAGTGGGAGTTCTTTGCAAAGTCGTTAAGAAGCTCAAGCTTCCTGATGGTTCTGTAAATCTACTTGTGCATGGGATGAAAAGATATCGTGCAGTTGAGTACATTGTAGATTCACCACTTCTCGTTGCAAAGACTGAAATTTTTAATGATATTCATGAGCCTGATGAAGAGCTTGATGCCTACACCAGATCCGTTATAAACCAGGTAAAGAAGCTTTCGGAAATTAATCCCTATTTCAATGAAGAGATGAAATTAGCTATGCTAAATTCTCCTTCTCCTGGGTCTTTAGCAGATTTAGTCGCCTTCGCTCTTTCTCTTGATGTTCCTGAAGCTCAGGATTTTATTGAGACTTTGATTGTTAAAAAACGATTTGCAAAATTACTTGTGTATCTTAAGCGTGAAAAAGATGTTGCTGATATTCAGAAAAAAATTACTGATGAAGTTAACGATAAAGTTAATAAATATCAGCGAGAGTATTTTTTAAGAGAGCAGCTTAAAGTCATTCGTAATGAACTTGGTATGGATGAGGATGACAAAGCCAAGGACATGAAAAAAATTCAAGAAGGCATAGAGCAAGGGGATCTTCCTGAAGACGCTAAGAAAGCTGCACTTGAAGAGTTAGAAAGGCTGGAATCTATACCAGATTCATCTCCAGAATATAATGTGACGAGAACCTATCTTAATTGGATGGTCCAATTGCCTTGGAATAAGGCTACGGATGATAAAGTAGATATTGAAGCGGCCAAGAAGATTCTTGAGAAAGATCATTACGGTCTTGAGAAGCCTAAAGAAAGAATCATGGAATTTCTTGCTGTCAGAAAATTAAAACCTGAATATGATGGCACTATCCTTTGTCTCGCTGGTCCTCCGGGAGTTGGTAAAACCTCTCTTGGTCACTCAATTGCAAAAGCACTTGGACGTAAATTCTATCGCTTTTCACTCGGTGGAATGAAGGATGAAGCCGAAATTAAAGGGCATCGTAGAACATACGTTGGTGCAATGCCGGGTAAAATCATTCAGGCATTGAAGAGAGTTGAAGTAAATAATCCCGTGATCATGCTGGATGAAATAGATAAAATTGGAAAATCCTATCAGGGAGATCCTGCTTCCTCACTTCTAGAAGTGCTTGATCCAGAACAGAATAAAACATTTATTGATAACTATCTTGATGTGCCTTTCGATCTTTCGAAAGTTCTTTTTATTGCAACTGCCAACTATATTGGTGAGATTCCAGAAGCGCTATTAGATCGAATGGAGTTGATTGAGTTATCAGGCTATACGATTGAAGAAAAGCTCTCGATTGCTACGAAGTGGGTTATACCAAAACAACTTAAAAAACATGGTCTCACTTCGAGAGAATTTACTTTGTCAGCGGTGGTTCTCAAAGCACTCGTTTCTGATTATGCTCGTGAACCAGGTGTTCGTGTGATGGAGCAGACTGTGGCAAAACTTTGTCGTAGAGCTGCTCTTGAAAAAGTTTCATCAAAGAAATTTAAGAAATTTTCTCCTTCGGTACCAGATTTAGAAAAATACCTTGGTCCAAAACGCTTTGAAACAGATAAAGCGCAAAAACCACTTATGCCTGGTGTGGTGACTGGTCTTGCTTGGACTTCTTTTGGTGGTGATATCCTTTTTGTTGAATCAATTCCTCTTAAAGGAAAAGGCTTCAAGCTCACTGGCCAGCTTGGTGATGTGATGGGTGAGTCCGCTAATCTTGCTTATAGTTATATCAAAGGACTTTTGCAGGGGCAGATTGAAGCTGAGAAAAAGAAGCTTCCTAAGCCTAAGAAAACGAATGGAAAAGCTCCTCTGGCTCCACAACCCACTCCAAATAATGAAGAGGCGACTGATTATTTAGCGACTCATGAAATTCATCTACATTTACCCGCAGGTGCCACACCAAAAGATGGACCTTCTGCCGGTATTACAATGGCCCTTGCCCTTTACTCACTTGCCACAAACCAAATGGTTCGGGGTGATGTAGCTATGACGGGAGAATTGAGCCTCACTGGTAAAGTTCTTCCAGTCGGTGGGATTAAGGAAAAAGTTCTGGCCGCTAAAAGAGCTGGAATTAAAACTATTATTCTTCCATGGCAGAATGAAAAAGATCTAAAAGAGGTTCCTGAACGTCACCGCAAAGGGATGGTGTTTTTTCCAGTGAAACACTTTGATGAGGTGTTAAAAATTGCTTTGAAGAAAAAATAAGAACCAAAAAAAAGGGAGCTTTAGCTCCCTTTTTTATTTTTGAATTTTGATAATTCCTAGAACTCGTCTGAATCGTATTCACTTTTTAAACTATGCTTAACTTTTCCAGCAGCAATCTCTCTTAAAGCTGTCACAATTTCTTTATTCTTGCTTTTAACTTGAGAATCGTCACCTTCGCGAAGCTGCTTTACTCTCTTTGCAGTTAAATGAACTAGTTCATAACGATTTTCAACATGCTCTAAACAATCTTCTACTGTGACTCGGGCCATAGCTACCTCGTAAGGGGATAAATAGAACTTCCATTTTTAGAAGAGTTAGGGCCTTTTGTCAAAGGTAGACTACTGATACATCGCTTCAATCTCATTCTTATATTGCGATGTGACTAACTTCCTTTTGATTTTTAAAGAGGGTGTAAGAAAATTCTCCACACTAAACTCCTCGGGAAGGATCGTAAACTTTTTAATAGTTTCAAATTGCGCCATATCTTTATTGGTCGCGTTAACTTCTGACTAAATAATCTCTCTAACCTTTG
>CANHJD010000101.1 GCA_947461145.1 Bacteriovoracaceae bacterium | reverse complement strand
TGGTCATTGTTTTTATCATATTCCTGCGGGATCATTTTCCCTTTAACGATCTCATTATAAATCGTATCCACATCCTCATGGGGATCTTGATCTCTCTTGCCAAATACATCTTCGTCTTTATTTACTTTCGCCTCATCTTGGGGTGGAGTTACAGCTGGGCCTAACACATAAATTAAATCATTACGCCGAAAAACTTTTTCTTTTAAACGGAATTCATCAGGTGCAAAGAATGAGCCTTTAGCTGATGTATTTAAAATTCTTTTCTCTTTCAGCCATTGTTTAGCAGATTCTGGTATTTTGTAGCTGTAATTATTAAAATTTAAATTCGTTTCATTAAAGAGGTTATCATGAAATTCACAATTCGCGATATCAACCATCGCCAGATGATCTCCACCGTCACTAATGTAAAGATAAGGTAAAGAATAAAATCGGATAACTTTGACCCACTTTGATGACTTGCCAGATTTTACTTTTCTTTGAAGCTCCAAAATAAAACAGGCCCCTCTTCGGTTTGAAAGGGGGGACTTAACCAAATCACTTTCCTCACAAACGACCCGACCTTGAACCTCAACCAAGCACCCTACGGCGGCAGTGTCAATTTTAGAGGTTGGAATATCATCCATTTGCTTTGAAATTTTTAGTTTTTTTAATCCAAGATAAAATAACGTCAAACCTGCAGCAATTGAATAGCCAAGGATTCTACCTTCAGCTTCATGTCTACTCATTTATTTCTACGCTTTATAGTGAGGTCTGGAATTCTTTTTTCATCACTAGTCACTTCAAACATTTGCTTTCGCTGATAACCAAGAAGATTCGCAAAAAAGACGTCCGGAATTTGTTGAATCCGAGTATTAAAAATATTTACAGAGTCATTGTAAAACTCTCTTCTATCCGCCAAGGTCTCTTCCAGGTGGGATAATCGAGATTGTATCTGAGCATATTGAACGTTCGCTTTGAGATCAGGATAGGCTTCACTTACAGCTAAGAGCCCCTTTATTCCCGCAGTAAGCTCATTAAAGCCAGCTGCCTTCTCGCTAACATCCTTTCCTTGTACCATCTTTTCACGAGCGGACATAATTTTTTGGATCATATCCTCTTCATACTCTACATACTGCTCACAAATTTTGAGCAATTGAGGTAGTTCATCATAACGCTGCTTAAGAGTGACATCTATATTCGCCCACGCCTTGTTAATGTTCTCATTGACGGCGAGAAGACTGTTATAAATCTGAATCACAATGAAGGCCACTGCGACAGAGCCAAAGAGTAAGATGACTAAAATAACAATTGAACTAAACTGCATAGGAATTCCTTTTGCAGTTTATCGGCTAAAGGGTAAGAAAAATTAAATAAAATGAAATTATTTAACCCCTACAGGGGCATGGGTTGGCGTTATACTAAGAGTCCCATCAGCTTCTAAAATGGCGACCTCCACATCAGCTAAATGATGAAAACCCTGTTTTCTGAGCAGGGTTCGGATTTCGCTTTCACTCAAAAATTCTTTTGCAATATTTTTCGGAAGAATCTTTCCTTTATGGATTAACAGGGTGGGTGTTCCTTCAAATAGGTTACGCATGATTCGACTTTTAAAAGTCAGATAAGTAACAAGGGCACTTGAGGCAATTAAAATTGTGGCAAGAAAAATTCCAGCCGCTAGAGAATTGTCACCTCCATTCATGGCATTTTGAACCGCATTACTAATAAGTAAGATAGCGACAAACTCTGTCGCTTCCATCTGACCCATTTGTCTCTTTCCTCCAATACGAAGAAGTAAAAGGATGGAAAAATAAACAACAATGGCCCTGATTAATAGATTTATTAAGGGAATATCTGTTTCAAAGAAGCTACTCATTTAAAATTATCCAGGGAATATTAATCATAATCTTTAGTTCAGGCGGATAAATTCTTTTACCCTTCCAAGGCTTCCAAAATCTTTTCCACTTTCTTTATTAATTAAGTGACCAGCATCGATGGCAATTTCAATTCCACAATCCTCTTCTTTTATTAACTTAGAGAGATGAACTTTAACACCCTCAGCTTTAAGTGTTTTAGATTTGATTTCAATTTCAAGCCCTGCAGTTTTGTCAGTAAGACTTTTTGGATAGGTTGGCCTAATCTGGACTTGATCCTCTTCAATCCCTAGGGCCTCAAGCTTTGATAGAATTAAGCTTTTTGAGCGATCAAAAAGTACCGACATTTTTTCTTTGCCTTCAGGGGAATTAAGATAATTCTTAGGCTTACAGGACTGGGTCGCCTGTGCGGATAGGCTTGCGAAGATTAAAATAAAGAAAGCTAGATTTTTCATAATTTCCTCTACCCATTTTATGCAATTCAGCTGCCAGCCAAGAATGAGCTAACTTATCAAATTTACGCTCGAAACTGTTGTTATTTCAACAATCTGTCCAATTATTTTACGGCCTCTTCCTGGATCTTCGGCCAAGTTTTTTCACTTTTCTTTTTTTCCATTTCTTTAGCAACTCTCTACGGTCAGCAAAACCCGGATGAGAATTAAATTTCATCAAAAACTTGCGCCGTCTGAATTTTTTTTCTTTTTTATTGAAACTAAAGCCTTCATTAGGATTCACAATTTCGGGGACAAAAGTCTGAACATAAGGTGAAGAAACTTCAACTTGGCCTTCAATGACGTCTAGATCAATTTCCCCATTAAGATCACTGATTTCAAATTCAGTACCTCTTATCGCAAATGAAACCCCATTGGCCTGAATTTTTTGATCAACACCAACTTCTGAGTCCGTTGTGACTTGAATCCGGACCATTCCCTTGATGAATTCTATTACCGAAAATGCTTTTTCTGTTTTCGAAAAATCTTTAATAACACTTTCAGAAAAATTTAACTGTGTCTTTTTACTTAAACTGATCTGAATTGAAGGGTAAAGATAAATAAGCAACACACTTTCTTGCGTATATAATTCATCGTCTTGCTCAATTTTAGTGTCTTGAGTTAATTTGATTTTTTCACTATTTCGAATGATATAGGCATCCGATGCCCCAAGAATTTTAGAAACTTTACCAATTTCTGCAGATGCAAATGAGATTAAAACCAAAAAAGAAAACATCCAAACAATCATCCGGAATCCTTTCAGAGATTAATTTCTGCTTTTAGTTTGGCTTTATATATTCGGAATGACAACTGCCTGATTAGACCAGTTTGTTAAGTTTTTATTCGACGAAGTTGAGGAACTCCTCTCCATCCCAAGGAAAGATAGAGAGCTTGGTGTATGAAATAGGCAATGGGGCTCCAAGGTGATGGAACATCCTTGCCACAAAATTATCCTGAAAAGTCCTGCCAAGACTAGGACGAGAAGTTGCATTTAAGATAGCAAAAGGCAGCTGGTTTTCCATCACTAGAATACCTGCCAAGGTGGAAGTATTCGCGACTGTTCCAGTCTTGGAAAGAACGGCTTCATGAGTTTCAGGTTGAAGCTTAAATCTCTCTCGAAATGATCCTAAATCCTTGCCACCATTCACTGCGACAATATCACTTAATAAGAAATTATGAGTCTCGATGCTCTTATTTAACAGCTCTACGACTTTGATCACTGTACGGCATGTTGCCAGATTATCTCGCCGAGAATTTGCTGATTTAACTGGTAAACCTGAGCCATTAAGGATTTGATAAGTTTTAAGATCTATTCCATTCTCTGCCATTAACTTTTCAAATTTCTTTACACTTGAGGCTTCGAGAAAAATATTCTGTGCCACCAAGTTTTTGGACATAACATTCATGGACTTTAAAATTGAATGCAGTGGTTTGGATCGATGAATGTATAAGATAGGTGAAAGATTTTCCAATGGATTCAATTCACTTAACTGAACGGATACAGCTTCAATGTTAGGAATTAATGAAGGGTCTAAATCAATATTTTCTTCTTGGGCAAACTTATTGATCATGGCCCATTTTGATTTAATGTAAACAGAGTTTTTGTTACTAAAAAAAATGGCCAGACGCTCTTTTGTCATCAATGGAGTGATATTAGCATGACTTTCTAGCGCCAGATCATAGAATTTAAAATGAGAATCAAATGTCACTTTCTTAAACGACTTATAGCCTAGATCGTTTAGGGCCTTCATCAGTAAAAGAATCTTTTCTTCTTCAAAGTAAGGATCCCTAGAACCTGAAATATGCAAGGAATCACCACTTATAAATAGTTTTGTTTCAAATTGTTTATTTAAATCGAGTGTTTCAGCTGCAAAAAAGGTCGTAAAAAGTTTTGTAACAGAAGCAATTCTCTGAAGCTTATCTACCTGATAGCCATGAATACCATTGGCATCAGAATAACAATAGGACTGTTGACCTATGGGTGTTAACCCACTTTTTGAGGCTATCGCTTTAAAATCAGCTAAAAGGGCTCCATGATCCTGGGCCCAGGCCTGAAATGTAATAAATAGAGCTGCCGATAAAAAAAGCTTCATTTTAAATCCACGTTATAAACTTTAAACACCTTAGTTTTGTAAAAAGAAACTAGCTGGATAATCACCATCCGTATCATCATAAGGAACCATCTGAACCCCTAACTCCTTATATTGAAGAATACGGTTAGGTTGATATTCAAAGCGTGCTAAGGGCAGTGGACCATGATTGCCGTCCTTAACGAGAACTCCCCCATTTAATTTATAGTTTGGAGTCCCATTTATTACATCTTTGGAAGCATCGTAAAACTTGGCTGCATAGAGATTACTTTGAAAGAAAGTTTTCATTTGATTTTCAATTAAATAGGGCTTTACCACATCATCAATTTTTTTCCCCGTAGAAATAGAAACGGATCCAGGAATATTGTAATACTTCACATCTATTACTTCTTGTTTGCCATCATTGTTCCAGTCAGTGACGTCAAAATGATTCAATATCGTTAAGCGAACTTTCCCAAGATCCTTAATTCTTTTTGGCAAAATGCTTCTTAATTCAATAATATCTGACGTATCCATGCGATGACAGCCATGGGAAACATAGCCTCGTCTCAAATACCAAACATCAAGAGGAGCAAAATTTGTAATTGGACCATGAAAAGCGACTCCTGCAGAATTAATTAAAATGAAAGGTAAGCCACCAAACTCATCATCCCACTTATCCGACCACCATCGTGACTCGATTGTTCCATAATTCATAAGAGTTCTTGACCCTTCTGCTGGTTGATCAAAAGGTCCTTCCACTGTAGCTGCGATAGGATAGACGAATGTCAAATGTCCCAAATAGCCAGGCTTCGTATTTGATGGAGTAAAAAGTGATTGATAATGAGTCTTAAAAAGTTTGCGTGAATTTTCTACAGAAAGAAGATTATCTCTCATCATGTTATCTGATTTTATCAAATCTACATTGAGTGAATTATCACGAAAAAAGTATCTAAGAATTGCTGTACTGATGGCGTTTCTATAATTATCGACTTTTCCTGCTGCAGCCAAAGAGTTCGCATTTCTCTTTGAATTGTAAATCTCTACACCCCTATTTTCCAGGACGTGAGAGGAATACTGACCAGCAATTTTGGCCCAAGCGATACTGGTATCTCTCCTTGGGATATTTTCTAATTTGACTAGTGGGTGTAGAACAAAATTAGGATCATCTAGAGTTGAATCTATTTGTTCCCAACGCTTATAGAGTTGGCCGGCGTACCCATCTATTTTTGCCTGAGAAATCCAACCTGTCGCTCGTAGAGTTAAGCTCATTTTTGATACAGTTAAATCAACCTCGCCCCCATCAAATTTTGGGGCAACTCCCACATATAAGTAGCGTCCAACATTTGCATTGGATTTTTTAGGGGTGTTTGTTCTTTCATGAGGCATTGGACCCAAGTTCTGAGGGGATGCATAAAGAATTCCTTGAACTAAAAGTGATGAGGCCAAAACAATCATGGATAATTTGTGCATAAAAGGTCCCCTAGATTTAATAGGCTACTTGTTGCAACTATCAAGCCACTTAATGAGATAGAATCTTCACTAGTTATAAAGGAGGGAGTGTCTAAACTTTAGACGAAGAGCTTAAAAAAATCAGGGTAAGATTTTTCAACGGCTTCCGCGGGAGAAAGTGTTCCTCCTGAGTGATGACGCAAGAAGAGTGCTGCCATCATCACCAGGCGATGATCTTCAGGAAGGTCTAGTTCGATTGTAGGGAGCTGATTGAACTCTTTGCCACGGATCCATAAGCTTGATTCATCAGAGGATGCTTCAATAGTAAAAGTCTTCAGCATCAAAAGAATTTCTGCAAGACGATTACTCTCCTTATAGACCAAATTTTGAACACCCGTCAGTTGGTGATCGCCCTCTATGTGGGCCAAGAGATAAACCAAAGCCGGCACTAAGTCCAAGCAATCTGAAACTTCAAACTTAATGGAGCCTCTAAAGGATACAGGATGAACCTTTATCCCATCAGAAATTCTCTCTATGGCGCCAATCTTATCTAGCAATTCATAAAATTTATAATCCGCTTGAAACGGATCAGCAGAGAGCTGCGGAAGAAAGAGATCCTGATTTAAAGCTCCAAAGGCCAATGGATAACTCGCACTACTCCAATCAAGAGGAATGGAATAGTGATTCACCATTTTAAAATGAGTGATTAGGCTTTTAGTCATCTCCCAATAACTCTGAGAAGAAG
The DNA here is from genome assembly GCA_947461145.1 of Bacteriovoracaceae bacterium. Classification (GTDB taxonomy): domain Bacteria; phylum Bdellovibrionota; class Bacteriovoracia; order Bacteriovoracales; family Bacteriovoracaceae; genus Peredibacter. The sequence continues at coordinate 2,927 of CANHJD010000101.1, read as the reverse complement.
AAAGATTAATTGGCTTCACCTCAGTTTCTTTAAAAGCTAAGGCCAGTTGAAAGCCCGAAGCAAATTGTGTTGTTTTTGAACAATCAATCTCAATTTTCTCAGGAATATTTATCGGGCCTTGAATGGTGAGCCTATCATCATGAAGTGATGCCATTGCCCCCAGACTCCTTACCAACTCGATGAACTCCACCCAGGGTCTTTTTTTGAGACCTTTTCCCAAGATTAAAGTATAAGGTGAAGAGCCAAGGCAGAGCAAAGAGGCGAGAAATCGACCAGTTGTCCCTCCCTCACCAATCTCTATGGTAGCGCCTTCTTTTTTTTCACACGAAGGAAAACTATTTTTTATACTTATCGTTTTCTGATCTACCTCAAGTTCAACCCCAACTTCTCGCAGTGAATGTATTAAAAAGGTGACATCACTCGCTGAAGATATATTTGAAAGGGTGATAATTTCTGATCTTAATGAAGCCAAAATAAGAGCACGATTTGCATAGGACTTCGATGAAGGAAGAAGAATTTCTGTGGGCAGGCGACCCGGTCTAACGATTAAACTCGTCATACGCCTCAATTTTATCTATTAATTCTCTGAATGTAATCGTTTGAACAATATGAGTACCGATCTCTTTTACAAGAACTAACCTCAATAACTGATCCGATTTTTTCTTGTCCACAGAGAGATAATTTTTAAACATTTCCACATTAAAATGGGGATAAGTGGATAACTTCAATTTTTCTTCTGGAAAACCAAGAGCTGCGACCATTTTTTCCCATTCCTGCAAGGCTTTTTGATCATGAAGTATTTTAAATAAATACTTCATACCCATTGCAACCGCCAGACCGTGAGAAATTTTAAGCGTGGATTCGAAAGCATGGCCTAATGTATGCCCCAAATTTAACTGAATTCTCTCACCCTGCTCTTTAAAATCTTTATCTGCTATTTGGATTTTAAACTCAGCACATTCATGAGCAATGACATCCATCGGAGCATTTTTTAATATCAATGAATGAACGGCCTTTGATAAAAATCCATATTTTAAAATTTCGCCCTTTCCAGATTCAAACTCTGATTCAGATAGGGTTTGTAAAAAATCCCGACAAATAAATATCTGCTCAGGCATATGGAATGCTCCCACAAGATTTTTCCCTTGGGGCAGATTGACGGCAACTTTGCCTCCAATTGACCCATCCACCATAGCAAGGAGTGTTGTGGGAACCGCAATCCAGCTGATGCCTCGGAGAATTGTGGCAGCAATAAAACCACCAAGATCTGTTGTTGCACCACCACCGATGGCAACAATGCTTGAGGTTCTAGTGATTCCTTGATGAAGAAAAAATTGAATCGCCTTCTCATAGGTTTGAAGGTTTTTTTCTGACTCGGGTGTCTTTATCCAGTAAACCCCTGGGGCGGACAATATCCAATCAGGAAGATGAGATTTCACCTGCTCATCAATAACGGCATAAAACTGACCTTTAAGGCCTGCCAGTTCGCCAAACAAATCAGGACGTGATAAATAGGTTAAAGCAGATCTCATAGCTTCTATTATCACGCCAATTACAAGGAAAATGAAGTGAGTGCTGAATGGTTTTTAAAATTAAAAGAGTATGACTCTCTTGAAAAAATGAAAAATGGGTTACTTAAGGCCATTAATGATGAGGAGGGGCGGCTGAGCCTCTTAAACAATAAGCGTCAGGAACAGAGAGAACTTGAAAATGGCCTCAAAACCGAACTTCACTCACTGCAACAGGACTATTTTGAAACTGAGAAGAAGTTAAATACGAGTGAAGAGCAGGCCCAACGATTGAGAGATATTGGTGGAGATGAAGAGAAAATTAAGAAATTTGTTCATGAAGCTGGTGCCTTTGAGGCTACACTTTTTGCCCACCTAGAAAAGATTGAGGCGCTCCAGGTAGGACTTGAAGAAAAAAAGACTTTTCTCACAGGGCTCGATAAAACAATTTTAGAAATTTCAGCTGAAGTAAAAGAAGAAGTTAATAAGCACCAAAAAGATTTGGATCAACTAGAGCTTCGTTTAACTCTCATTAAAGATGAATTACCACTCGATTTTAAAGCAGCACTTGAGAAAACCCTAAAGAAGAATTTGGCGATAGGTCCCTTCACAAGAGTAGATAATGGTAGTTGTTACTTTTGTAGATTTAAAATATCTCGGGTAGATGAATCAGAGATTGATATGCAAAAAAATTTAAAATTTTGTCCTCAATGCCTGCGCATTTTTCTTCCTTACGGAAGTTAATTTCATCTATGAATAACTGCCTGAGTAACATTAATTATATTTGAACCCATCTGCTGATTATAACCCGACTGATAACCACCCTGATTATTTTGTTGGAATGAATTTCCAATTGAACCAGTGATTTTTGCCTTATATTTATAAGCTCCCTGATAAAGCATGGGCATAATTCCTTGGGATTGGGCCTGCTGAAAGGCCATGCCCATCACTGGATAAGACTGTTGGGAAACAATATAGATAGAGGAGCCAATTTCAACATTTCCATTCTGAGTATTTATCAAAGCTTCAAAAGTTGAAACTTTATAAGGATTATTTGAAGACCCAGAACCAGATGTTTGATTTTTATTTCCACATGAAATCATGCTCAAACTCAGCCCGATTAGAAAAAGTAGACTCCAAATTTTCATCAATTACCTCTCTTGATCTAATTTATCGGACTTTTTCGATAAATACTTGAAATCCTATTTCAAGTATTTGAAAGATGGCCCTCGAGCCGCCTTGCCCACCTCATAAGGCTCTAGTATGATGGGCCTTCCGAGATCAGGGGACTGTCGCCGCCGCAAGGGGGAGGAAAGTCCGGACACCAAAGAGTATCGTAGCGGGTAACGCCCGTCCGTCGTGAGGCGAGGACAAGTGCAACAGAAAGGATGTACAGGCTTCTTCGGAAGTGCTGTAGTG
>CANHJD010000100.1 GCA_947461145.1 Bacteriovoracaceae bacterium | reverse complement strand
GTACCGATTGTCCAGGTCATGTTCGTCTGATCTGATTGGTTACCATGAGTCGAGGCAGGGATAAAAGCAATCGTCGTAGCAATCTGACTACCAATTCCCTTACCAGCGGCAAACCAGCTTGCATTTGGTCCTGAATTGGTATTGATAGTAGTAGAGCCGGCCACTACAGTCGTGTCATTTGGGCAATCTGTAACATTGAGTCCAGAGTTACTAGCAGCTAAATAGGCATTGGGCGTAATCGTTGCAAGAGTTAAGAACCCAATGGCGTAGTAACGATTACCCACTTGTTGGGAGGGATCAAAACCCATGTAAGTTAAGCAGTGCCCATACATATTAAAGTCAGAATAAAATGACTGTTCGGCCATGTAGGCCGCAGAGAGCTGAAGTTTTGCTTCTGAAACTTTTGCTTTCGCTTGATACTTTTTGAAATTTGGAATGGCGACAGCTGAGAGAAGACCGATAATAGCAACAACCACCATCAACTCAACAAGTGTGAAACCACTTTCCTTATCAAAATCATTAAATTGAGTTTTCATCAATTTCTCCACCCTATTTATTAATTTTTTTTCATTTAAAATTTTTCAAAAAAATAGGGGAGCAACGCTCCCCTATTACTTAGGCTCACTCTAGACTAGTATCCGTTACGAACCATCCTTAAAATTTTATTGTGATTAATTTCAACCGCTGATGCAGCAGTTGTTCCAGATGTTGCTGTAAAGTTACCATCAATCACACCACCAGCACCGATGGTGAAGGACATGTTCACTTGATCTGATTGGTCACCATGAGTTGAAGTTGGTAAAAAGTTTATAGTTGTAGCAATCATACTACCAATACCTTTACCTGCAGAGAACCAGCTCGCATTGGGACCAGAGTTTGTGTTAATGGTAGTTGATCCAGCAACAACAGTAGTGTTATTAGGGCAGTCAGTAGTATTGAGACCGGAGTTACTAGCTGCGAGATAAGCGTTGGCAGTAACTGCGACAATAGAAGCGAATCCGACAGCGTAATAACGGTTACCCACTTCTTGAGAAGGGTCAAAACCCATGTAAGTTAAGCAGTGCCCATACATATTAAAGTCAGAATAGAAGGACTGTTCTGCCATGTAGGCCGCAGAGAGCTGAAGTTTCGCTTCAGATACTTTTGCTTTAGCTTGGTACTTTTTGAAATTTGGAATTGCAACAGCTGAGAGAAGACCGATAATAGCAACAACCACCATCAATTCGACCAACGTAAAACCATCTTGTCGCTTAAGCGACTTTAAAAAAGCTTTCATAGAGACCTCCATTAACCAAATCATTAAGAGATTCGGCTTTTGTTTATTTAGTTCCTCTCAACCACTCAATATTAAGAATTGAATGATTTTGAAGTGCTTGGTTAAATTATAAAGCGAATCTCGTTTATTGTTAGTAAAATCATATCAAAACCTTCCATTATGTAGTATTACGGCAACTTATGCCATTTTCAAAATTCTAAGGACCATAAACTGCCCCTACATATTTAATTGGCACTTTCTACTCCGTCACCCCACCGGCAGACATAAAGATTGGCAAGTACATTGCAATCAGAACGAACCCGATGATGCCCCCTAAAACTACAAGAATGATAGGCTCAATCAGTTTTGTTAAATTTCCCACGAGCTCTTCAACTTCTTCCTGAAAGACATCTGCTACCTTGACTAGCATACTATCCAAGTTACCTGTAGACTCACCCACTTTCATCATCTGAGTGACAAGGGGAGGGAAATACGAAATACGGGAAAGAGGTTCAGTTATCGACTTACCCTCAATAACCGCCTGACGAACTTTTGTTAAGTCTTTAGCGATTTGAGTATTATCTAAAGTGTCGATACAAATCTCCAAGGAATCAATGATCGGAACTCCAGCTGCTAACATTGTTGAGAGTGTCCTGGTAAAAGCCCCCAAGTTTCCCTTAATGATAAGTAGACCAAACAAAGGTGCCTTCATGGTAAATCGATCCCACTGAGTTTTTCCTTCTTTGGTTTTAATAAAATTCACAAAAAACATTCCGCCGGCCACCATACCTGCGATAAGTAAAAGGGTATAATTTCTGAAAAAATCTGAAACATCAATAACGGTCTGAGTGACCCATGGGATTTGTTGATTTGACTCTTTGAGCATCCCCACAAATTGAGGAACAACAAAGGTCATCAAACCAAAAATAACAATGATCCCTACAAAGACAACAATCACAGGATAGGTAAGGGCTGACTTAACTTGTTTTTTAAGTTTCTGCTGTTTTTCAAGAAACTCCGCAAGCTTATTTAAAATAGAATCTAAAATACCGGCGGATTCCCCGGCCTTAACTAGGGAGCAGTAGAGCTTATTGAATCCTTGCTGGGATGAAAGAGAGTCATACAAGCTCTTTCCCTCCTCAACTTGAATCGATACGTTTTTAACCACACGCTTAAGCACCATGTTCTGTTCTTGCTTATGAAGAATCTCAAGGCACTCTAGGATAGGAACACCGGCATTAATCAGGATGGCAAGCTGGCGAGTAAAGCGCATGAGCTCTGCTTGACCGAAAGGCCTTGCAATTCCCTTATCCACCATCCACTGACCAAGATCAGCTTCAAAAATTGAAGGAGGAGTAATTCGCGTAACACGGATATTCTGACGACGAAGCATTTTTTTTGCATCTTTTATCGTGTCAGCATCAATCGTGCTATCGACCTTCTTCCCTTCTTTTGTAAATCCCTGATACTTAAACTTTGGCATATATTAATTATACTACTTTTTTCTTTTTGCTGAGGGGTCAATTCCAAGCATGCGTGCAAGCTCTTCCGGGTTATTCGAGTATGTCATCGCTGTTTCTGGGGAAATAAGACCCGCATCGAGCACTTTTTTAATATTTTGGTTCATTGTGAACATACCAGTCTGATCCTGACCAATTTGCATTTGTGAGTAAATCTGATGAATTTTATCTTCACGAATAAGATTTCGTATGGCCGGAGTAATTCTTAAAACTTCTTGAACGGCAAGTCGACCCTTTGGAATTTTTGGCAACAACTGTTGGGCAACAACTCCTTGTAACACAAATGAAAGAAGTGTCCGAATCTGCTCTTGTTGTTCATGCGAGAATACGTTAATGATCCGATTGATCGTTTGAATTGTTGAGTTTGTGTGAAGTGTTCCAAAAACAACGTGACCAGTTTCCGCAATAGTCAAAGCGGCTTCAATTGTCTCTGGATCACGAAGCTCACCTACCAGAACAATATCTGGATCTTGGCGAAGAAGCGACTTGATTCCCTTAGTGAAGCTTAGTGTATCTTGACCAACTTCACGTTGGTTAACTAAAGACATTTTATGCTGATGAACAAATTCGATAGGATCTTCCAATGTAATGATATGTGAAGACGAATTTGTATTGAGCTTATCTATGATTGAGGCGAGGGTTGTAGACTTACCAGAACCAGTTGGGCCAGTGACCAAGAATAAACCCGATGAAACATTAACCATTTCTAATAGAACTGGTGGCAGACCTAGGGCTTCAAAGTCGGGAATGAGGCTTGGGATTTGACGAAAGACAGCAGCTACTGCACTTTTAGAATAAAAGACGTTGGCACGAAATCTTGCGAGCCCCTTGATACCAAAAGAAAAATCTAATTCTAAATTTTTTTCCAGCTCGGCTTTTTGTTTTTCAGTTAGAATTTGATAAACTAATCTTTTTGTATCATCCGGAGTAAGACTTCCCACCTTGACTCGAACAATATCTCCACTAATTCTCATTCCAGGGGCACTCCCAACGGTAATGTGTAAATCTGAAGCCCCGTTATCCACCATCACTTTAAAAAGTTGCTGGATTTGTAAGCTTCCAATCCCTTGTTCAAGGGCCGTTCTGGTCTGAGTTTGGGTATTATCATTTGAGGCCATATATGCTCCTATAATTGATCTGACGCTGAGTTTGAAACAGCTTCCTCGAGGGTTGTGAGACCTTGTGCGACTTTAGTTAAAGCACACATTCTTAGAGTCTTCATTCCATCCCGAATCGCCTGTTTCTTTAAGTCATCTGCCGAGGCATTTCTCAAAATTAATTCACGCACTTTGGGAGTGACAGAAAGAACTTCATAAATGGCCACTCGACCTTTATAACCGGTGCTATTACAAATTTCACACCCTTTACCGTGAAAAACTTTTATTTTCTCAGCTGAAGCTGGGGCAAAACCACATGCAATTAATTCATCCACTCCAACTTTTTTCTCTTCACGACAATTAATACAAATTTTTCGACATAGTCTTTGCGCCACAATTACATTTAGTGCAGCAACAACAAGGAAAGGCTCAATTCCCATATTTAATAATCGAGTCACAGTCGCTGGTGCATCATTCGTATGAAGTGTAGATAAAACCAAATGTCCTGTAAGGGCCGCTTCCACAGCAATTTCTCCTACCTCAAGGTCTCTGATCTCACCCACCATGATGATATCAGGATCTTGTCTCAAAAAAGCTTTCAAAGCTGAGGCAAAAGTCAGGCCTACTTCTTTTTTCACGTTGACCTGATTACAACCCTCTAGATTAAATTCACAAGGATCTTCGGCCGTAGAGATGTTACTGTCCGGGGTATTGAGATCGGCCAAGGCAGAATAGAGAGTAGTGGTCTTTCCTGATCCCGTTGGGCCTGTCACAAGACACATCCCATAGGGCCGGTGAATGCCTTCTTTAAAAACTTCTAACTGTTTTTGTTCAAAGCCCAATTTAGTCATATCGAGTTGAAGATTACTTGAATCAAGTAATCGCAAAACAATTTTTTCACCAAAAAGTGTCGGAAGAGAGGAGACCCTATAATCAATAGGATTTCCTCCAATTAAGAGTTTAATTCTCCCATCTTGTGGCTTTCTTTTTTCAGAAATATCCATCTGGGACATAATCTTTAAACGAGAAACAACTGAGGCCATCATACTTTTAGGTGGCTGAGCGACTTCAACTAAATTTCCGTCAATTCTCAACCTTATTCGAAAAATTCGTTCATAAGGTTCTACATGGATATCAGAGGCTTTCTTTACAAAAGCCTCGGCCAGGAGCCGATTCACAAAAGTCACTACGTCGTCGGAAATATCTTCAGCTTTTACATTTTCTTCACCTTGGGCAGTAGAGGCAGTGACTTCCTGAATATTGTTAATCAAATCATCGACGGAATCCTTAATCCCAGCAAAGAGCTTTCTCCATGATGAGATATTAGTAAGAATAAACTCAACTTGTTTCTTAAAAATATCTTGTAGCTCTTTTGAACCTTCACCAACAACACTTGGATCAAAAGTTGCTAGTGTAATTTTGGTAGCTGTTTTTTGAATAGGAATGGCGCGCCACTTAGTTACATATCTTTTCTTTAATGTCTGGAGTGTATCGGTAGGAACTTTTGCATTTCTCAGATCAATAAACGTCATTGAAAATCTTTCTGAGCAAACTTTTGCAAATTTATTTTCATCAAAGTGTGGCATCTGCAAGAGTTCAAATTCACTAACTTCATCTTCTTTGCCCAACGAAAGGCGACGCAACTCTTTTAGTGTTGCCATCCCTGTGTTAGTCACGATTTCAATGAACTCTTTGCGAATCATACGCTGTGTAACCCTTTAAATGTATGTTAACATCTTCGGATTATTCAGGACTTAAGTTTAGCGCCGTTTATTTTTCCAAAAATCTACTGCCGCCTGGGCCTGAAGCAGGAGCATTTCCTGACCATCCTGATATTCTTTAACTAGATATGGAAGAGTGTTTTGATGAGGAATGAAATTGTAATTATAATCCAAGAAGAGTTCTTTGCCACTGAACTTTCCCTTAAGAATAAATTCTCTGGAACAAGCATTAATAACAAGTAACTGACTATTTAAGTTATCAAAAGTTGTGAGATCTAAGGATTCCAAGTCCGGTGTAGTTTTTCTGCTACACAGAGAAAACTCAATTCCCAATTTTTGGCATATGATTTGGGTCAATTGAGACATTACTCCGTCACCAAGCAGAACGACGGATAGATTTGAAAACCTTAGCAGATATTTTTCCATCAGAGTTGTAACTGCATGGTAATCCGTATTAGTCGCAAATACGTCATGCTCATGAAAGTATAGGGTATTGATAGCGCCTAATTTCGCCACGACTTCATCAGTAACAATGACATCCTTAAAATAGTGTCGCTTAAAAGGTGAGGTGATATTGAGGCCTTCATATTTTTTCCCAAGATCAGTAAGCGTTGGCAGTTCACTAATGGAATTAAAATCCAAAAGGTCATAAGTTATATTAGGACCAAGAATTTTTTTATACATTGATGGTGAAAGCGAGTGTGAAATGGATTTTCCAATTAGTCCCAGTTTCATCTTTTACTCAAAAATTCTTTTGCTAAATTCACATCCGCTTTGATTTGTGCAATGAGATCATTAACGGTTGAGAACTTCTTCTCGTCACGAATTTTATGAAGAAACTCAATATCTAAATTTTCTCCATAAATATCTGTATCAAAATCAAAAAGATTGGTTTCAATATGAACGTGATCTGTATCCTTGAAAGTTGGATTATTTCCAATATTCGTAATAGATTTATAAATCATGCCATTATACTTCGTTCTGGTGATGTAGACTCCCTTGTTAGGGACGATTAAATCTCCTGAAACTTGAATGTTTGCTGTCGGAAAGCCTATTTTTTTTCCTCTTCCCTCACCCTTTACCACGACACCTTCAAGATGAAAGGCACGAGAAAGGAGCTCTTCAACTTCAGCAATATTTCCATTCACAAGGCAGTCTCTTATAAAACTCGATGAGACTACTTTCCCGTTGAATTCATACTTCGGCTGAATTTCAACTTTGACATTTAATGGTGCACAAACAGTCTTCACGAGATCGTAAGTCCCCTGTTTGTTAGCACCAAAAGCAAAATCATATCCGAGGTAGAAATCCTTGAGTTGTGGATAAATGAGTAAATACTTCGAAAGAAACTCATCGGCCTGAAGGGTACTAAAATCCCGAGTGAAGGTCATTTCGATAAGATAATCAACTCCAAGCCCCTGCAACAATGATCTTCTGTGCTCGTAACTATTAATTAAAAATCTTTCTCTTTCAGGCTGGAGAATTTTTTGTGGATGGGGAACAAAAGTGACAACCACAAATTGCAAATTTTTTTCCACGCATGTTTGCTTGATTTTTTTTAAAAGCTCTCGATGGCCTAAGTGGACCCCATCAAAGTTACCAATCGTTAATCCAATTTCAGGATAAACATCTTTGAGCGTTGGTATATCAAGTAGACTGTGAAGTATCTTCATGTGATGCACTCTGGATATATTTATCTAATTCTTTAAAAGACTCAGACTTATAGACAAATTTAAATTGTCCCTTCATATGAGAGTAATCTTTATAATCGTTAGAGGTTAACAAATCAATAAAATATGTTTTCGTAGGCGGGCTCAGTTCAGATTCTCTTATAACCGAAAGAGGTGATTTTCCAGTTTTGGTTATTAGTGGAGTCATCCATCTAGAAAAAACACCAAAACTGAAATTCCCTTTTTTAAAATCCACAGGAATTGTGGTTTTACTGAAAGTCGGCCAAGTTTGCTTTTTTATAAAGAAGGAAGCCCCAATCAAAATCGCAGCAATAAAGAGTGCGAGATTTAAATAATTAAAGAATGCTTTCCATGTTGGCATTTTTTCTAAAATAGGTGATGCGAGTGCGTCCGCATTTTTAATAATATCTGGCGATTTGTCAGATCTAACTTCAGTTTGTTCTTTTTTAGTTGGCTTCTTCTCACCTTGACCACCGCCAGCAACTTTTATTTCAGACAAAGCGAGCTGGACTGGGACATACTTCATGGTATCTGGATTAAAATAAGTCAGCGTGACAGTACTGGAAGGAATTGAAAGATTTTGCTTCGGTAAAAAGGTATAATCAAAAACCTTTGTCGCCTGATCAGCATTTTGAATTTTTAAATCCCCATTTGATTCAAATTCTTCAAGGTCTGGATGCTTTAAAAGTGAGGGAGCTTCCATATTTTCAAGTGCACCACCACCAGTCACTGTGAGTTTCAACTCAAGGGGTTCATTGACAATAAGTCTCGTACTATTTAGCTGCAATTCAAAATCATGCTTACCGACAAGTCCAGTGAAGCTTGGAGTTTTCCCTTCTTCTGGTAAGGGTCGAACATCGACTTTAACAATTTCGCTTGAAACCGTTTTCTGCCTTGTTTCCCGATTAAATCCAAAAGAGCCAAAGGGGTCAGCTCCTCGGTTAACCATCACAGCAGCAGTTAATTGAAGTGGATCTATTTTCAATTCACCCACTTTTTCTGGAAATAACTTTGCCCCATATAATTGTGTTCTAATGTAGATCTGGCCATCAACGCTAACTCTCTCGGACCTTTCAGGCTCTTGAAGAAAACGTTTCAGAAAATTATTTAGTTTGGGATATTTTTTTATATCTAAGTTACTTACCGGGACCTTACTATATAGGTAGTACCTCACCACAATTCCTTCACCAAGAAAAATTTCTTTTTTAGGAACATCTGCCATCACAAAAACATCGGCGGCAACTTGTGGCTCTTTAAGAATATTAAAACTAACACTCGGGTGTCTTATTGTGGTCGCACCTAACTGAATATTAATATCTCTTAATCCTGCAATACCATCATTATTAGCGGCAAGATCATAAACAATGGTCACTTCTCTGGTAGAGGAAAACTTTCCATTAATCCAAACTGTGCTGGTTTTTATCCCATAATTATTCTTTCCAACCACCTCTACTCTGAAGGGTGAAAAATTAATAACAGGCTCATCATCAGAATTGGTGAACACGTGAAAGATCGCCTGAAAGACTTCACCCTTAACAGGCTTCACCGGATTAATGTCAATTTTAACTTCATCAGCAAGTGCCACATTTAATAATAATAACAATATTAAAAAAAATATCTTTTTCATCTTACCAGTCCTTATTTTCTCTATTTTGGCGGCGATTCATGTCTCGAGTACCCTGTTCAATGATCTTAAGTTGCAGTTGCCTATCATCAGACATGAGTTGTTTTAATTTTGGTGATATTTTTTGTGGAGGAAGCTTTTTTCTTTCCCCTTGTTGTTCAGTTTCTTTTTTGTCTTTGTCTTCTTTATCCTCGTCAGGCTCAGTCTTTTTTTCTTCCTTTCCCTTTTCTTTTTTTAATTTTTCCTCTTCAGACTTATCTTTTTTGTCTTGTTCGCCTTGACCCTGTTGGTTTTTTTGGTTTGAACCTTTTTCACCGGATTTTCCGGAGCCAGATTGCTGATTTTCTTTCTGGTCTTTGTTCTCTTGGTTTTCTTTATCCTGCTTTTCTTTTTGCTCTTTCTTTTTTTGTTCCTGAACTTTAAAAAAATTCAGGATATTATTATCCATTAATTCTCTTATCTTCTGAGTTTTCTCAGATTTTTTATCCATCTTCCTAAGTAGTGAGTCATAAACTTCAAGCCCTTTTTTAACTTCACCTTTTTCCAAGAGAGCAGTTCCGTAGTTTAACAAAGCTTCAGGTGGAACGTCTTTTCCCCCCGAATAGGAAAGATTTTCTTCAAATAAGACAAGTCCCTCTTCCTTTGCACCCGCCTTATGAAGCTGATCGGCTAGCTT
>CANHJD010000099.1 GCA_947461145.1 Bacteriovoracaceae bacterium | reverse complement strand
GCCCATAATCCCGTTGCCTCATGGATTTATATTTTTATCTGGATTCTTGTTCTTCTTCTTGGCATCACTGGTTTCATGATGGGGCTTGATGCCTACTGGGGAGAAGAATGGCTAGAAGAGCTTCATGAGAGCTTGTCGAGCGGTATGAAGGTTCTCGTTCTTCTCCATTTTGTAGGCATCATCATGGACTCTATAAAATATAAACGCAAAACATGGCTTGGTATGATCACTGGCAAAAAAAATTGATCATTCGGCTGCTCCAAGTGATGGCCGACAAATCTCTTTGATCACTTCACTTGTTTTTTTATCATCCTCTGAAACTGCAATATCTGCAATTGAGACGACACCACAAATTCTCCCATTATGATCCACAACAGGAATTCTTCGCACTTTACTCGATTCCATTAACTCACAACAGTCTTCAACAGGACTATCAACTTTTATTGTCTTAACAGGCGAGCTCATGCAGTCCCTCACAGTAAGGTTGAGGGGATTTTTTCCAAGGGCAATACTCCGACAACAAATATCCCTATCAGTGATGACCCCTATGGGTCTCATGTCTTTTTCGTTATCAATAATAGGAATCTCACCACAGTCATGATCGAGCATGAGTTTAGCAGCAAATTCTAAAGTCGCATCGGGAAGACAAGTTGCCGGATTCTTGGTCATTATATCTCTGACTTTTTTCATAAGATCCTCCTGTTGTTCCATTTCCCAAACCTTTTGCCTCACGGCCATGAGGGCATCGGGATTGAGCGAAATACTATCTATATGTTGAGAGACTAAAAATTTTGCATAATCCACATCATCACTCGGTTTTTGGCCACAAAGTCCTATCTTCCGTCCTTTTTGGTGAGATCCCTGAATGGCCATTTGAATTAATTTCATGACAGCAGGGTCCGACTCAGAAAATACATCCGCTAAGATTTCACTGTTCCGATCCACCCCTAGAGTTAGCTGAGTCAAATCATTTGATCCAATTGAAAACCCATCAAACATTTCAGAAAACTCCTCAATTAAAAGAGCATTACTGGGGATTTCACACATCATATATATTTCAATTCCATTCTCCCCGCGACGAATGCCATTTTTCTCCAACTCAAGAAGTACTCTTTTTGCTTCCGTTAAAGTTCTGCAAAAGGGAATCATGACCTTTAAATTCGTGAGCCCCATAACCTCTCGCACTTTTTTGATGGCCTTACACTCAAGGGCAAATGCTTGTTGATAATCTGAATGGTAGTACCGGCCAGCTCCCCTGAATCCAATCATTGGATTCTCCTCAATATGTTCAAAGTATTTACCACCAATCAAATTTTTATATTCATCTGTTTTAAAATCACTAAAGCGAACAATCACATCTTTGGGATAAAAAGCAGCTGCAATATGCGCAATGCCTCGTGAGAGATTTTCAACAAAATAATCTTCTCTACTGTTATATCCCAAAATCATTTCATCAATTTTTAATCTGGTGTCAGACTCAAGAACTTGCTCAAATCTAATGAGTGCCATCGGATGGATTTTTATCGTATTGTTTATGATAAACTCCATTCTTAAAAGACCAACTCCATCATTAGGAATGAGGGATGACTTAAAGGCTGTCTCAGGCTGGGCAATATTCATCATAAGCTTGGTCTTAGTTATAATCTGCGTATCTATTTTTGTTTTTTTGATAATAAAGGGAAGAATTCCCTCGTAGACAAATCCTTCCCGGCCATACATACAAGCGACAGTGATCTCATCATCATTTTTTAGAAGGCTCGTAGCAGATTTCGTTCCAACAATGGCAGGAATATTTAATTCACGGCTAACAATAGCGGCATGACAGGTTCTTCCCCCTCTATCCGTAATAATGGCAGAGGCGTTTTTCATAAAGGGCTCCCAATCTGGCTCAGTCTTTTCTGCCACCAAAATCTCGCCTTTATTAAACGTATGAAGGTCTTCAATTCCTTTGATGATCTTGACCTTTCCTTGTCCAAGACGAGTTCCAATACTATCCCCTGTCAAAAGAATCCTACTTTTTTTACTAAGAGATATTTCCTCCAGCACTGAAATATCCTCATCGTGGTGAACTGTTTCTGGTCTTGCTTGAAGAATATAAATCTTTCCATCAATACCATCTTTGGCCCATTCAATATCCATCCCATTCGAGTAATGATCCTCAATTATCTTTCCCCAACGTGAAAGTTGAAGTATCTCATCCTCATTGAGGCAGAATTGAGTCCTCTCATTTTTCAAGACAGGGATATTCTCAACAGTACTTTGACCATTCTGTTTATAAATTAATTTAAATTCTTTGGTGCCAAGCTTTTTCCCAATGAGTGGTTTAAAACCTTTAAGCAGTGTGGGTTTATGGACAAGATATTCATCTGGATTCACAACTCCTTTAACAATATTTTCCCCTAGTCCCCAAGATGCATTGATAACAACGACGTCTTTAAAACCTGATTCAGTATCAAGAGTGAACATGACCCCAGACGAGGCAAGATCTGAGCGCACCATTTTCTGAACACAAATAGTGAGTGAGAGCTGATTTTCGCTAATGCCTTTGTCTTGTCTATATGACAAAGATCGATCAGTATAAAGAGATGAGAAGCATTGGACACATTTATCCAATAAATCCTCCTCTCCACTGACATTAAGATAGGATTCCTGCTGACCAGCAAAACTCGCTTGGGGCAAGTCTTCTGCAGTAGCACTACTTCTGACTGCAAAGCTTACTGGATATTTTTCGGCTTGAACTAATTTTTGATAAGCCTGAAGGATCTGCTCTCTTAAGGGACCGATGATTTTTCCTATCTCAAACTCAGCTCTAATTGCTCCTGAGTGCCTTGAGAGTTCCTCTTTATTGATTGCTTTTAATTTTGAAATTCCTAAAATGTAGGAATCGAGTCCGTTACTTTTAACAAAGTATTTAAATCCATCAGATGTGATGGCAAATCCATTAGGGACTTCAATACCCATGGGTTTCAAATGGCGATACATCTCGCCTAGTGAAGCAGTTTTCCCACCAACAGAGGAAACATCCTTCATCGAAACTTCATTTAGCCATTTGATATAGTTCATTGGATAGTACCCCTCTTGCCTTAGAGCAAGAAGGGTGCCATCAAAGATTTATTTTTTCTCGCGGTGAAAGTAAAGATAGACCGTCGGAAATAGAATGAGGGTTAGAACAGTTGAAAATAAAATTCCACCAATCACCACCGAGGCCAGAGGTCGTTGCACCTCGGAACCAAGGCCAGTGTTAAGCGCCATGGGTATAAATCCAATGGAAGCAACAAGGGCCGTCATTACAACGGGGCGAAGACGAGACAATGTTCCCTCGATGACAATTTCTCTCAGGCTCATTTTTATATGTGATAACTTTAATTGGTTAAATACAGTTAGCAAAACAATCCCATTAAGTAATGCAATACCAATGAGCGCAATAAATCCCACTGCTGCGGAAAGACTCAAGTGGATATCGCGAAGATAAAGAGCAAAAACTCCTCCAAAGGCAGCAAAGGGGACGCAGAGAAAGATAATGCAAGCATCTTTAAAAGACGAGAATTCTCTCCATAGAATAAAGAGAATAAAAAAGAGAGTGATAGGGATAATAATCATCAGACGAAGTTTTGCACGCTCGAGATTATTAAATTGTCCCCCAAGACTGAAAAGATGATCTTTTCTTACTGGATTTTTCTCTACTACTTTTTTTACATCATCAACGAAGCTCATCGTATCTCTATTGCCGATATTGAGTGACAGAGCTGCGTATCTTTGCCCCCAAGTCCGAGCAATTGTTGTAACCTGATCTTTAATTTGAATCGTGGCAATTTTCTCTAGCGTGACACTACCTCCATCAGGCAGAACAATTGGCAGCGCCTTAATTTCATCGAGCTTGACTCTTCTTTCTTCATCAAGATGCATAATTATGGAGAATCTTCTCGTCCCTTGGATCCATTGACCAATATGGGCCCCTTGCATAAAGCTCACGATACTTTGATTAAATTGATCGAGACTGATGTTGAGTTTTGATAGTTCACCGAACTTGGGTTTGATATCAATGACCTTACTTTTTCTTAGGGCCGTGAGTGGATCCATTTCCGCACTTTCTAAGCCCTCCACTGATTGCATCTTTTCTGCCATGTCATCAATTTTATCCACCATGTATGCCAAGTCAGGGCCAATCACTTTCAAAGAGACATCGGCTCTTGAGCCTTCAAGCATTTCATTGAATCTCATCTCAATGGGCTGAGTCGCGGCCAGTTCTTGCTCATGGTTAAGTGTTTCAAGTTCATTTTTAATTTTCTGATAAATTTCATCTTTCGTTTTTACAGTCCAAAGACTGCGATCTTTTTTTAGAATAATGAAAGTATCCGCCAAATGAACCCCCATTGGATCTGTCGCCGATTCAGGAGTTCCCAAACGAGAAAAGACAATTTCGACCTCAGGTATTTTTGCAATCAGCTTCTCTGCTTCTCTTTGTTGATCGAGCGCTTCTGTCAGGGAGATCTTTGCATTTCTCGTGATGTTCACCACAAGATCACCTTCATCTAACTGAGGAGCGAAGTCTGCTCCAAGTTGCATAAAGGCCAAGAGACTTAATAGCGCTAATATAAGGCCTCCCCACATAAGGCTACGTGGGAAATTAATCACCTTATGAAGCAGAGGTTCGTAGAACTTTTTTAATTTTCTAAATAAGAACGTCTCATGTTCATCACCAGCAGAATGGTCTGGGATTTTAATAAATATTGAGGCAAGTACTGGCATGAGAAATATGGTGAAAAAAAGTGACCAGCCCAATGTCATCAGAACTGTATAGGCCATGGGACGAAACATTTTTCCTTCAACGCCTTCAAGCAGAATAATTGGAAGATAAACAAGCATGATCATTAAAAGACCAAAAACGACTGGTCTCATCACAATTTTTGATTTTGAGGAAACAATCTGATCTTTTGTTAATTTTCTTCTTTCTTCGTCGGAAAGTGCATAAAAACTGGCAATCAGAGTTTCAATCAGCACCACTGCACCATCAACCACGAGACCAAAGTCAATTGCCCCGAGACTCATCAAGTTTCCCGAGATATGAAAAAACTGCATTCCAAGTGTGGTTCCAAGCATGGAAAGGGGAATAATAAGTGACACAATTAGAGCTGCTCGCCAATGACCGAGAACAACTAAGAGGATTACAATCACTAAGAGAGCACCCTCAACAAGGTTTTTTATCACGGTCTTGAGAGTTGTATTAACGAGGAAACCTCTTGAGTAGAGCTTGGTTACTTTGACATCGTTAGGGAGTTGAATGGTTTTAAATCTCTCTTCAATCTCTTGACTTACAAATCTTCCATTCCCCCCATTTTTCATGAGAACTGTTCCCAGAACAGTTTCCTCACCATTCAGAGTGGCACCTCCAACTCGAGGAGTTGAATCAACAGCAATATTTCCCACATCCTTTAATAAGACTTTTTCACCGTTATAGCGCTGAGTAAGACTGATTGTTTCCAGATCCTTAATGTCATCAATTGAAGTTGAGGACTTAATAATGAGCGCTTGCTTATCAGCTTCAATACTTCCACCACCAAAACTTTCTCCCAGTCCAGTGAGCTTCTCTTGAACTTTATCAATAGTAAGACCATGCTTAATAAGTAGCTCAGGAATAATATTAATATGAAGCTCTTTCTTTAGCCCACCATTGGAATCAATATCTGCGACATCGTGCACTCTTCTTAAGACAGGTCTGACTTGGAAATCTTGAATCTCTCGCAAGTAAAGCATCTGCTCCTTGTGAGACTTTTGGAGGTATGGTGAATTAGGTTTGAGACCTAGGCTATACATGTAAACTTCGCCGAGGCCTGTAGAAATAGGAGCAAGTTCAGGCTGCAATGAAGCTGGAAGATTCCCTGTTGCAATTTGCAACTTCTCCGAAACTTGTTGTCTTGCCCAATAGATGTCAGTTCCATCTTTAAATATAAGAGTGACCTGAGAAAGTCCGAATTTTGAAATAGAGCGCATGTCCTGCAAGTCGGGAATGCCCATCATTTCGTATTCAATCGGTTGAGTTACTGTTAGCTCTACTTTCTCGGGATCAAGCCCTTGTGTTTTTGTGTTCACCACGACTTGAACATTTGTGATATCTGGAACCGCATCTACAGATAGTTCATTTACTTTAAATAAAGTGGCGCAAAAAAAGATGACTGTAAAAGAAAGGACCCAAAATTTGTTTTCTAAAGCCCAATCAATTGCCTTATTAAGCAATGACTCGTTTTCTACTTGGCTTCCCATGCGAATTTCTCCCCTCTCATTAATTGTAATGAACTTAAACTATCTAGATAACTCATCCAGCTAATGAAAATCTGGTCGATCACATCATGAGTTTGAGTTTCAGCACGCAAAAAAGTATCAACATCCAAAAGCCCTTGCTTAAATCCCACTTCCGCAAGGTGAATTGAATCTTCTTGAACATTAAGTAATTTTTTTGGAAATCGTTTAATCTGGCCGATGTTAAATAAAACTAACTCCAGCTGCTTTTGATGTTTGATAAGAACTCTTCGTTCAGCTTCCTCTAAATATTTTTCATCTCGCTTTTGTCTGGCCCTCGCAGATTGGGCACGGGATGAACCTGTATCCCAAATAGGAATATTGAGTCCCACAATCGCGTAAGAAAAGTGATTCAGTGGTTGCACATCCTCAACTCTATATCCCCCACCAAGATATAGATCTGGTCTTCGCTCTTTTGATGCCAGTTCAGAATCTAGCTTTGAAAAGGTTAGCTGATTTTTTGCTTCTAGGAGTTCTATATCTCCATCTTTTCCATTCCCTTCAGGAATTAAGATCTTATTATCCGATGGAAGATGAAAACTCAGGTCACTGGCACTTACCTTCCTTCCAATCCAGAATTCTAAATCTTTTTCTGCGAGAATTAAGTCATGTTTTTTTTCATCCTGCATTTTTAAAAGTTGCAGGACTAAACTCGAGATAATCGAAAGCTCGACTTTTTGTTTTATGGAAACCCTCGGCCGAGTCACAAGATATTTCTGGATGACGCTAATTCGCTCCGCTCTTTCCATTCCGTGAGAAAAAAGCTCCTTTGCCACAATGACTCTCCAGGCAGCAAGGACGGCCTGATGTTCTACCCAATTCACAAAGTGTTTGGTCTGTATTCCTTGAGTTTTCAATGCCTGGTCAGCGAGCTCCTTTCTTAGGGAAAATTTATCCGAAAGCGGAACGGCCTGAGTTAAACTAATTTCAACGGTTGAACCCGTAATGTCCCCAGATTTTAACGTACCGAGCTGGCCCATAAGTTGAGGATTTTGCCACTTTCCCTTTAAGTCTCTTTCGCTCGCCAATGCGTGGGACTCCATCTGTTTAGCCTCAAGACTCTGAGAATTAGTAATGGCCAATGAACGAATTTCCTCAAGATCTAAGGCCAGGGCAGCAGGGGAAACCAAAAACATGAATTTTATAAAAAGTATAATGGGCATGAAGTCTCCTAAAGAGGAAAATTTTAGTTAGAAATAACCAACCTGTCTTTAGAGGAATTGAGTTTTTACCACCAAGAACTGTTGAAATTTAATTCATGATCTTACAAATTTTAAGGTTTATGAATCCGGCGAATGCCTAAAAAACGAAAACTTAAGTAAATTAATGGTTGTGGACAATTAATTCTATGATGGAATGATATGTGGCCCAAGATAATGCTAAGGTTGTGATGACAGAAGACGGGGTTAATTTAATTCCACTTCTTCTTCGTCCCATTAGGTTCCTTTTCGTCAACAATTGCTGACCAGTATCATATCGAACTGAAGGTTAAAAAAATTTAATCCTTTCTTAAGAAATCTCATTTTTAAATAAAAAAAACGAATAAAATGACTGTTTTTTTTTGTTTAATACCACTTTCTCATAACTTCAAAAACTTTCCCTAATTATGACTTGTTTGTATTTTTTGTTTGGCCCGCGAAGTTGGCCGGGGGCAGGTTTTCCTGTCCTAGAAAAAGTCCTAGTCTTGATGCCATGGAACCTAAAGAAGCACCACAAATTCGCTTTAATCTTTTCACTTTCTTCCTCATCCTTCTGACTTTCCTAGTAGTAAGAAGTTGCACAGAAAGTTTGAACACAGAGAAAATAAATTTCAGCGACTTTAAGGAGAAGTTGAATAACTCAGAGATAAAAGAAGTCACCGTTATTGGAGATCGAATCAAGGGCAGCTTTAGAACGGAAGTAAAAGGGAAAAAAGAATTCGAGACAAATATCGTTAATCCAGATATTGCCAATCTTCTTGATGCTCATGGAGTAAAATATTCAAGCGTAGGAGATACTAACGGTATAATGAATTTCCTCTCCTTTCTCATCCCTATTTTTCTTTTTTTTGCGTTTTGGATTTATATCTTTCGTAAAGGACTAAAGAGCATAGGGACTCCCGGAAGCTTCATGTCCGTGGGCAAAAGCAAAGCAAAGATTTATGTCGAAACAGATACCAAAATCACTTTCAAAGATGTTGCCGGTGCAGATGAGGCACTGGAGGAACTTAGAGAGGTGATTGATTTTCTCAAAGATGCAGAAAAAGTTAAACTTCTAGGCGGTAAAATGCCCAAGGGTGTACTCTTAGTTGGGGCACCTGGCACTGGAAAAACACTGATTGCCAAGGCCTTAGCGGGTGAGGCTGGAGTTCCGTTTTTCTCAACCAACGGAGCAGAATTTGTTGAGATGTTTGTGGGTGTGGGAGCAGCTAGGGTGAGAGATCTTTTTGAGCAGGCCAAAAAATCTGCTCCTTGTATCATCTTTATTGATGAACTAGACGCTCTCGGAAAAACTCGCCAAATATCCCCCATCGGTGGAAATGATGAAAAGGAGCAAACACTCAACCAACTTCTCGTTGAGATGGATGGGTTTGACACAACCGGCGGAATTATCATTCTCGCAGCAACTAATCGACCTGAATTAATAGATCCTGCACTTCTTCGTGCAGGACGCTTTGACCGACAGGTTGTAGTAGATAAACCTGATAAAAAGGGACGTCAGGATATTTTGAAAATTCACACACAAAAAGTAAAAATTGATCCTACTGTGGATCTTGAAGTTGTGGCCGGACTGACTCCCGGTTTTTCAGGCGCAGATCTTGCTAATCTCGTGAATGAGGCTGCTCTTTTGGCCACAAGAAAAAATGCCAGCAGCGTGACAGTGGATCACTTCACCCAGGCACTTGAGAGAATGATGGCAGGACTTGAAAAGAAAAATAGGCTCCTCAACCCCAAGGAAAAAGAGATCGTTGCCTTCCATGAAATGGGGCACGCACTTGTCGGTTTTGCTTTTAATCCTGATGATAAAATCCATAAGGTTTCTATCATTCCTAGGGGTATAGGAACAATGGGCTACACCATTCAACGCCCATCAGAAGATCGCTTCATTATTCAGCAAGAGGAACTAGAAAATAAGATGACGATTCTCCTTGCGGGCCGCGCGGCAGAAACACTTATATTCTCTAAACTCTCCACAGGAGCCGCTGATGATTTAATGAAGGCAACAAATATAGCAAGAGACATGATCACTAGATACGGCATGGGCCAGGAGCTAGGATTTGTGACCTACGATGAAACACCTCATTCTTTTCTGGATTTAAGGCATGGACTTACTCGTAGCAACTACTCAGATGAAACAGCTCG
>CANHJD010000098.1 GCA_947461145.1 Bacteriovoracaceae bacterium | reverse complement strand
GGTATAATAATATTCTCAGTAACATAACCTGGGGCCGTAATCACAAGATAAATCCATTCATCTTGTTCTGTCTTTTTTTGAAGATCAATAAATTTTGCTTCAAATGGAGTTGCACCCAACTCTTCATTTTTATCAGATTTATAATCCCAGACACTGACCTTAGCTGGCTTATCAGTGACGATATTTATGCTAGAAGTTGTAGGTTTGAAACGAGCGCAACTCGTTGTGACTAATGCCAGTAGGCAAAGAGATATAAGGTGATTGATTTTCATAGATTAATCGTAAAAGAAATTTTGAAAAAAGTCATATATTCTTTATTTTTAAAGAAAAAACAAAGGTGAGTGGTATTGTCGGGAAAGAATGGGGAGTGAAGAAATTTCACTCCCCATGCAGTTTCTTAAGGGGCACAAGTCGATACGTTATAATTGGCCGCTTGGGCGTTACAGTTTTGCTTCACCTGATCCACTGTGAGTCCACCATTATAAAGGTGAACAGCACCAATATCACCTTGGAAGCGACCACCATATGGCCAGTTATAGAAGTGGTCATAGCCTGCACCGATCGTACTTCTAGCGTTCAATGAATTATAGTTGTACACGTTACCTGTGTAGCTCACTGGTGTTGCGATACTTACACCATCAAGATACATGTAGATTTTTGCACCATCATAAACTCCGCAGAGATAATGCCAGCTTCCGTTTCTTACGAGGTTGTTTCCGTTATTCAGGTTTCCTGTAGCATAGTTCCCACCGTGTGATCCACCGTAGCTAATCATATAATAGAAGGCACTACTAGAATCCCAGATTAAATTAATATCCCCCCATTGATAGTTCCCTGTTCTGTTAAAGAGCTGCATACTGGTACTTTTAGTTGTACTTAGCCACATACAAACCGAAAATTTATTTGCAGACATCGGTAAGAGAGTGTTAGTTCCAAGATCGACCCAGTCATCATTACCATCAAAGGTTAAGCGATATGGATTTGTAGAGGAGCCGTCACCATTCCAACCATTTCCAGTGCTACAGCCTGTAAAATTATGAAGGTAGGCGTTCTCTTGAGGCTTGTCAGTTTGTCCTTGAAAGCCAATATCTACCCAATTAATTTTGGTACTTTCGCAACCGGCCCCATAAGGTCTTACACCATCAGCGGCTGCAGAAGCTTCATACTGTCTGACGAGGTTATCCTTCACGATATTACCCATTGGAGTAATGCGATGCTGGTCTGAACTGTTCAAGAAAGCTTTTTGAGCATCACTTGTCGCTGCAACGCTAGCGCCATCAGTTCCATGAATTCTTATGTCGGAGAAATGTCCCTTAAATCCATTTGAAGTCGCTCCCACTTTGAGGGGTAGGGCCTCGTTAGTTAAATTCACTCCAGGTCTAAGGGCACACTCAAGTCTTGAGTTCCTAGTGACATTGATGGTTGTTCCATCAAAGAGCATATTCACAAAGTCAAAAGGTTTCGCATTAACTGGATCCAGAGTACGTGAAGTGACTGGGATATCACAGTAACGAAGACTTCCTTCGTTAGCCTGTGCACGGATCTCATTACCATTTAACACTTTTGCCCACATAGCATCTTCATCATGAATAAAATAACCATTATTCGCTTTATTTACTATGTCCCCGTTGTTAACCCTCCAGGTTCCTAACTGAAATTCATAGTTAATACCTGTGAGAGCAGATAGTGATGTTGGAATTGTTCCAGTTGTAGTTATTTTTAGAGGTACACCATTGATATAAAACTGAACTCTCTCTAGTGAGGTCGCTTTCGTACCGTCATAAGTAACGGCCAAATGGTACCAGCCCAGAGGAAAGTTTTGTGAATAATAAGAAGGAAGAACTGGGTTCACTGATCTAGCAGAACCTGCAGCACTTGCCCCCCAGCTCCTGTCAAATGCGATGTAAAGATATCCATCATTAGAGATATAGCAGTAAATCCCGTGATAGTTATCCCAATACTTCACAAAACTAAAGAGTACTGGATAACGATAAGATTCTGAATAATTGGTAAAGTTCACCCAGTTTGAAAAAGAAAATTTATCGTTAAAAGTGAGGTTCCCCGTGTTGATTGCGCGGAATCGATATCCATCCTGGTTCTGCCAACCAGCCCCATCATTATCAAGGCGAGATCCACCGGCCCTCATGTAAACACCTGTTGAACCGTAAGTAGCCCAACTACCATCGGATAAATTGTTTTGGTTGCCGGAGTAGTCTTGGTAGTTCCCACCATTTCCTCCGTCTCCCATTCTCCAGTAGGCGGCAGGACGAGATTGAGCGATTGAGTTGGCCGGATAAAGGGCCTGCATTTTGATGAAATGGTCAGCGGCGGCCAAGTGATTTTGAATCTGGTTAGTAGAAAGTGAAAATCCATAAAGGGCGACTTCATCAACTTGAGCTGGGTTCGTCGAGTCTGCCCCTGCAACGATTGAAGCGTTATCTGGAGTTGCTGGCCAGGTAATCGCCCCATTATTTACGTTTGAAAAGGATAACACTTTTGAATCCACATAAAGTGTTTTTGCAGTATTTGTCGAAGTGAAGACAATATGGTGCCAGTTCTCATCAAAGATGTGTCCATATCCTGTATAGTTTGGAGTCAATGTAACTGCAGCAGCTGCAGATGGTTTATATTTAACTGTTAGAACACCACTGGCCACATAGATTGATAAACCTTGGGCCGTACCAGTTGTGTTTATAGTGTAGAGTGTATGGTCGGCAGGGATATTTTTATTTGCGTATTTTACCCAAAATTCAACCGTAAAATCCCCAGATGGTTTTAATATCGAAGAATTTGGCAGATTAAGTTTATTAGTGTGGACTGAGATCGATTTAGAACTTAATTCCCCAAGAGTTGATCCTGGCTGAGCTATAGCGAGCCCAGTTGTAGTTGTCGTTCCGTAGGCCCCATCTCCAAAAACTGCGCTGAGATTATTGAAATATTCATTAAAGCTCGTCCCAGACAAATTATCCATTCTCCAGTATGCAGTTGGATCATCGGCAAGAATTTGTCTTGAATAAGACCGTTCAAAATCTACACGTAAGGCCCTTTTCCCTTCACTTGTTGTATTTTGAGTAACTCTAAAGCCGTTATCAGTAGAATCGTCATCCATTTTTAGGACTGTAGAGCCATTGGTGAAGGTGGTCTCTGGATTGCTTACCCAGTAATCAATCATAAATTTGTTATAGCCACCAAGTGGAGATCCTAAATCAATTTCACTCGTACCATTAAATGTCACTCTTTGTGGATCTGTATTTGTGTTGTTAATTGAGCCAGTCCAAAGTGGAGAGCCACCAGAGACAGAACCATTATTATTTCGGCCAGTAAGATCGCTCCAGCTCGTTGCGCTTGTCGTATTCGGTTGAGTCAGGGCGCCGAATGAGGCCCTTAAGTCAGATATCAGAGTGGAGAGATTTGCCGCTGCATAAGGATGCGCCACATCCACAATAAAATAGCGGTAACCAGAGCCGTTAACATCCGTTCCGGTAATAACAAATTCAAATACTCCTTGAGTACCCAGTTTTGGGACCCAAGAAAATGCACCTGTAAGGGCGTTAAATGTAAAAGTTCCAAGAAGAGCGGCCTGAGTACAGTTGGCCTTACCAACAAGCGCCCCTGTCACTTGTCTTGAAAATTTACAAGTATAAGACATTCCCGCATCTCCAACAGGAGTTGCGTTGGTTTTGTTGAAATCTAAGGTGAGTCCTGAACCTGCCGCCATGACAGGATTTATTGGGTAAACAAAATTTCCTACAGAGGTAAGTACTGGCACAGGAGAATTATCTGTATTTTGAGACACATCATTGGCGTTTCCGTCTTCCTCATTTGCTGTATTCACTGCTCTTACACGGTAGGTGTAAGTAGTGCTTGGTACTAGAGAAGATAGGCTATAGGAAAGATTTGCTGCTGGAAGAGTTGCAAGTAAACTCGGAACACCATTAGTAATTTGGTAAACACGGTACTGAGAAACTGTTCCACCTGTCGCAGCGGCCCAATTAATTCTCATTGAAGTTGTAGTCACGTTATCGATACTTGAGATCCCTGTGAATGAAAGAGCTGGAGGACCAGACCCTTCTAGAGGAAGGACTGCGTTTATGCCGTTTGATCCATCATTAAGTGCTGACCAGTTCAAGAATAAGAATTTAGAAAATGTTGCACTTGATGTGGGTGAGAAAGAAACCACAATTGTACATGATGCAGTTGTTACAAGTGGAGCTGGAGAGCGCGGACAGGTATCTGAAACGATTGTAAAGGGAGTCGTCGTTGTCGTGAAAATTGAGTTGATATAAAGAGAGTAACTGGCGGTATTTGTGACCGTAACTGACTTGGCCGGAGCCGCGCCAACATTTGTATTTAGCCAAGAGCCGGAAGCAGGAGAAAGTGTCGCTGGATTAAAGGAAATAGTTCCTCCGGCCGAACCACTTCCACTTGTTGATGTATTAAGTGCGAAAGTTGCTGAACCTACACTTGAAGAAGCAAGGACAGAAATAGGCCCTGATGTATTTGATGATGTGAAATGAGTTCCCGCTTTACCATTTGCATCTGTTGTAGTGACTAAAATACCCTGTGAATTGGAAAGGACACCACCGTTATTTGTTGTTACGGTAAAGGTAACAGTAATTCCTGAAAGGGGACTTCCGCTGGCACTAGTGGCGATGACTTCAAGGTCTTGGGAGGCAAGTGTATTAGGGATTATGACTTGTCCATTACCGCTTGAAATACTAAGAGTTGAACCTATGCCTTGAACGCCAACAGATAAATTAAAAGCAGCACTACCTGCACCAGATCTCGCGATAACTGTTGCTGTGCCTAATGTACTTGGAGCAGTGAAGACCACACTGGCGCGACCATTTGAGCCAGTTTTTGCAGCAATGCCACCACCGGAAGCAGTTCCAGTTGCTGGAAGAGGATTATCAATTGATCCTGCAGTAAGGACTTCGAAAGTTACATCCATATTTTCAATCGGAAGACCTGTACTATCGAGAGCGAGAACTTCAAGGGTTGTGCTAGAGTTTTGCTCTACGAGGTTGTTGTTGCCTTTCACCATGAGTAGAGTTGCACCAACAAAACTTGTCGTTCCCGAATTTGTATCTATCACTGAAATATTAAAAGCCGCACTACCGGCCGATGAGGTTGCAAGAACTGTGGCAGAACCTAGATTACCAAGAGCGCTAAAAGACACACTTGCTTTACCGTTGGCCAATGTGTTCACTACTTTTGATGTCACTCCACCAGTAAGAGTTCCCGAGCCACTTGTGAAGACTTCAAACGTCACGGCAACACCTTCAATCGGTGCACCAGCACTATTGAGGGCCATCACTTCCAGACTGTCCGAAGCAGTAGAGTTTTTTGCAACAGTCTGATTATTACCTTTTACGAGGAGAAGAGTTGAGCCAGAGGATCCAGTTGAAGGTGAGTTGGTCTCAACGACATTAACAACAATGGCTGCACTACCGGCCGATGAGGTGGCAAGGACGGTGGCAGAACCAAGATTACCAAGAGCACTAAAAGACACACTTGCTTTACCATTTGCCAGTGTGTTCACGACTTTTGATGTCACTCCACCAGTAAGAGTTCCTGAGCCACTTGTGAAAACTTCAAACGTCACGGCAACACCTTCCATCGGTGCACCCGCGGTATTGAGGGCCATTACTTCGAGACTGTCCGAAGCAGCAGAGTTTTTTGAAACGCTTTGGTTATTACCTTTTACAATTAGAAGAGTTGATCCGGATGAACCATTAGCCGTGGATTCTGGATCAAACACGTTGACTGAAAATGCAGCACTACCTGCAGTTGACGTTGCGATAACTGTTGCTTGACCAAGTCTTGAAAGAGCAGAGAAAACAACACTCGCTTTACCACCCGCAGAAGTGTTCACAGTTTTAGACACAACATTACCAGTGAGTTTACCAGCACTCGGAGTATAGACCTCAAAAGTGACTGGAACATCTGGCATCGGAGCTCCGGCACTATTGAGGGCAAGAACTTCGAGCTCTTCAGTTGCGGAAGCATTAATGGCAACCGACTGGTTATTTCCTTTTACAAGGAGAAGTGTTGATCCAGATGAGCCATTTGAAGTAGATTCTTCATCTAAAACTGTTTCAGTAAAGGTCACCTCACCATCAGAGGTGCTGGCAAGAATAACCACTTCACCTAAAGCTGATCCCGCCTTGAAATTTAGCGACGCCTTTCCACTTACATCTGAAGTTGCAGTTTTTGATGAGCTTTCACCATCAAGTAAGCCACCATTTGATGTCATGACTTCAAATTTGACGTCTTTATCTGAAACTGCATTTCCATTTGAATCACGAACAAGCACTTCGAGAGATTTTGCTGCCATTGCATTTTGAACAACGGATTGATTGTTACCACCAATAATTGTGATGGTGCCTTTACCAGTTGGAAGAGTGATTCCTGCTTCACCAGCTGCCTTTTGTAATGCCGCTTGGTCTACTTGACACGAACTTATGAACAACATCATCAAAGTCGTGCACAAAAAGGTAAAGATCCTAAGCTGCTTAATTTTAAAGTCCATATTTCTAACCTTTGACTTAAAAAACGGTTTCTTTTAGTTATATCGGTCTCTTAAGATTTATCCTTAGAGCTGATATATGTATTATAGTGTGAACACAATTTGTTTACTTTTTGGCATGTAGTTAATATTACGCTATAGCTTTTGAAAGACCGAAAACGGACCGATCATTTTAAGTAAAATTAGATAGTTAAATCTATCGTTTTTTGCGCTCAGATTTTTTTTATAGTTAGAGATTAACTAGGTTCTATTTATAGGCAACCCTTTCTGCTTATGAATTTTGGCACTTCCAACCTCTCCCCATCTTTTCTTCCTCTAAAGTTGTGAAACCGTTTTATTTAGTTTTTAATAAAGTGACTGTTTAAATCATAAATCCAAGGACCGGATAATGAATCGTAATTTTCTCATTCTCATTTTGGGAGCACTCTTTTCTCTTTCATCTTCTCCACGACCTAAAATTTACCAGGTGATTAGCTCTCATCCACATGATGTGAAAGAATTGTCCCCTTATATCAAAACTCTAAAATCTGAAGGTCGACTTTGGTTAGTTGAATTAAAAGCACAAGCTCCAGCGCACGTGCTTGAAAATTTACGACCTGTGAATCTTTCGTCTGTCCGTCATTATGAGGTGACTGAGAAGGCGAGAATGACAGCTTCTCCAATAATTAAAGATTATCTCAACCGAATCGATGTTCCTTCAATCAAGAGTGACGTTGAGATGTTGTCCAACTATAAGACTCGAATTGTGGGAAGTGCTGACAATCAAAAAGCAATCGCTCAACTCAAGGAAATCCTGGTTAGTTTTGGCCTATCCGTAAAACAAATCTGCTACCGCGCCGATGCATGTAGCTTAGTGGCCGACAAAGCTGGTGATGGGTCAAGTGACAAGGTCATTATGCTTATGGGTCACATGGATTCTGTTGGAAAAAATTTCGCAGGCGCTGATGATAATGCAAGTGGAACGGCCGTTCTTCTAGAGGTTGCAAAGGTTCTAAAAGATTATCCTAATAAGAAAACAATGCGCTTTTTTATCACCAATGGTGAAGAGTCAGGACTCTATGGGGCCCAACATTACGCAGATACTCTTCAAAAAGCTGGTGAGATTAAAAAGCTCGCACTCACGATAAATATGGATATGGTTGGTTACAATTCAAATGGGATTGTAGAGCTTGAAACGGATGAGCAATATGAAGAATTGGCCAAATGGTTTTCTTCACTTGCATCAACTTATACAACGTTAAAGTCAAAAATAACGATTGGAGCTTGGGGAAGTGACCATGTTCCTTTCATTCAGGGAGGAGTTCCAACTCTTCTTACAATTGAGGACTGGAGTACAAAAACACCTTGCTACCACATGGAATGTGATAAACCTGCAGCTTTAAATTACAATTATGCTGGTGAGATCGCAAAACTTAACATGGCCGCCATGCTAACTAAGGATATGGAGGGGAATTAACCCTCCTGCTTCCAGTTTATTTCCCCTAAGTAATCGGCCTTGCCCAGTTCAATTCCACTGCTTCTTAAAATATTGTAGGCAGTGGTTATGTGAAAGTAGAAGTTTGGAAGGGCAAATTGAACAAGATAATCTGTCCCTTCAAGTTCTTTGCCTGGATTCCATGGAAATTTTATTTTCTTATCAGAAAAATGAGAAAAATCATCTTTTTGAACTGTTTTTAAATAATTGATCGTTTGATCAATTCTGGAGATGAATTTTTCACAACTATCTTCTTTGTCATCAAAAACCGGAGCTTTAATTTCAGTCAATCTTGAGGCACAAAACTTTGCAGCATCACAGGCCGTTTGAATTTGTTT
Source organism: Bacteriovoracaceae bacterium (assembly GCA_947461145.1). Taxonomy (GTDB): domain Bacteria; phylum Bdellovibrionota; class Bacteriovoracia; order Bacteriovoracales; family Bacteriovoracaceae; genus Peredibacter. Next base: position 1,298 of record CANHJD010000098.1, on the reverse strand, counting down.
ACCTAGTGGGAACATATCTGGGAAAAGACGAGTCTCTAAAAGAACTTTAAAGTCATATTTTTTGACCAAAGCTTGGGCCTCTGCCTTAAGGAGGATTTTCTTAAGATTAGATAAAGTTAGGATAAACTGTTCTATGGTTACTTGATAAACCGTGACATGCATAATGTTCCTTAAGGGAAATGAGATTCTTTGTTTAGTTTAGTTCATCTTAAGCAAAAAAAATAAATTTTTTTTCACCTAATCTTTAGATTTCTTTTAGGGCACGCTTATGGACTTTCATACCTGCCATTGATAGATACCTTTTCCCATGAGTACAACTCTTACAACCTATTCTCCTGTATCTAACCCCGATATACTTTCACTCATTGAAGCGCAGTTTTATCGGGATGAGTTCCTGGCTCTAGCTAGCCACGAGTTAAAGACACCTCTCACGGCCTTAAAGCTTCAAACTCAGGTCTTTAAACGTTACGCTAAAAAATCAACTCAGGATTTCTATCAAAAAGATAAGGTCGATGAACTTATTGATAAAATAGACATTCAATCAACTAAACTTGTTAAACTGATTAATAGCATGCTTGATATTTCAAGAGTTCGCTCCGGAAGATTAGTGATTGTGAAAGAGTTTTTTAACTTGAGTGAAGTTTTTGAAGAGGCCCTTGGTCATTATGGGCTTCTTGCCCAGAGGAAGAAAGAAATTTTCATTTGGGCGGATCGTGAACGAATTCTTCAGGTTTTTGATATCCTCCTTAGTAATGCTTTTAAGTATGGTAACTCTCGGCCGATAGAAGTGAAACTCACAAAAAAGAAAGATTGGGTTGAATTTAGTGTGAAAGACCAAGGTATTGGCCTTTCAACAGAGGATCAGAAGAGAATATTTCACCAGTTCCAGAGAGGTGTACCTGCTTCTCAAGTGAGTGGGCTTGGGCTAGGGCTTTTTATTGCGAGACAAATAATGATTGCCCATGGAGGAGATATTTCTGTTCAAAGTAAACTCCATCAAGGTTCAAAATTTAAAGTAAAATTCAGGATTCAGGAATCTTTATGAGTCAAATGATTTGTGTTGTTGATGATGATGAAGATGTCCGAGATGTAATTAAATATGCTTTAGAACTTGAGGGATTACAAACTCTACCTTTTAGTGATCCCTATGAAGCTGAAAGTGTTTTATCTAAATTTGATCCTTCTGATCTTCCTTCACTTATGATCCTTGACTACTACATGCCCAATATGAATGGCCTAGATTTTATTAAACTAATGCGGAGAAAATATTCTCAAACCTTAGGGCAGATACCTATTAT
>CANHJD010000097.1 GCA_947461145.1 Bacteriovoracaceae bacterium | reverse complement strand
GCTGGTACTTCGGTACTTGCTCAGGCCAACATGAGCAGTCAAAATGCTCTGAAACTGATCGGCTAATCAATTTCTGACAAATGACGCAGCCCTTCTCCTCTGGAGAAGGGCTTTTTTATTTTACTGCCCTGTGTTTTTTTGTTACTCATGCCTCCAATATGACAACACCAAATGCCAAAAAAACAATCGATGACAATTTCTGTTACCGATCTGACTTTAAGTACACCCACGATAATCCTTATCACGACAAACTCGGGGTCTTTGATTCTTTTGTTTTAAGAGACGAAGAAGCTGAAAGTAATGTCGGAAAGTGGAATGAGAGAATTTTTCAGAACCCTAAGCCACTTGAAGTTGAAATTGGCACAGGTTATGGCGAATTTATGATGGAGTATTGCCAGAAAAATCCTGAGGTGAATTTTATAGGCTTGGATCACCGCTTTAAGCGTAGCTTTAGTGTTGCTAAAAAATTAGATAAGCTTGAGCATAAAAATTTTCGTTATCTTAGAGCACGCGGGGAAAGAATTGAGTTCATGTTTGATGAAAATGAAGTTCAATCAATCTTTTATTTTTTTCCAGACCCTTGGCCAAAAAATCGCCATCATAAAAAAAGATTGTTCCAAAAGCCTTTTCTGAATGCTTGTCATAAAGTTTTAAAGCCTGGTGGAACACTTTTTATCAAAACTGATCACGACGGTTATTTTGAATGGATGCTTGATCACCTCAAGGACGAAACAAGATTTGAAGTTCTAATCCAATCGAAAGACTTAAGAAATGAATTTCCAGAACATTTTCTCTCGCAATTTACGACAAAATTTGAAAAAATCTTTCTATCCCAGGGAACCTTAATTAAGTCCATCGTACTTAGAAATATCAAAGGTTAAATGAGTTTCGATCAACTTAAAGACCGAATCAGAGAGACCCCGATTTCGACTATCATTAGTCATTACATGTCTTTGAGCAAAAAAGGAGCGAACCTAGAAGGTTTATGCCCTTTTCATCCAGATTCAAAACCTTCACTCAAAGTGAATGACGCCAAAGGTATGTTTAAATGCTTTGTGTGTGGAGCGGGTGGTGACGCGATAACATTCGTCAAAGATTTTACCAAAGTTGAGTTTGTTGATGCCCTCAAGGATATTGCAGGTAAGATTGGAATTCCATTCGAAGAATACCAAAAAGAAAAAAAGAAAAATCCAAGACTAGAAATGGCCTTCAGGGTTCTAAATGCATCAGTTAAGCTCTACAAGAAAGTCTCCACACAAAGTCCCGCACCCTATTTAGATTTTATTGAAAAAAGAAAACTTAATGCTGAATCAGTAGAAAAATTTCAAATTGGGTATGCCCCTGGAAATAACTCGCTTTTAAAATATCTTGAAAGTATCCCTGAAAATGATAAAGATTTCGCTCAGAAAACGGCCCTTGATCTAGGTCTCGTTAAGTACAATGAAAATCGAGATAGCTATTATGATTTTTACCGAGATCGAGTTATGTTCCCCATTCATGATCATTCAGGACAGATTCGCGGCTACAGTTCCCGGGCCGTACTCCCCGACCAAGTTCCAAAATATCTAAACTCAGGGGAGTCATTTGCCTTTGATAAAGGCGGAATTCTTTTTGGTTTTTATTTTGGTAAAAATTTTATTCGTCAAACAGATCAAGTCATTATTGTTGAAGGTAATATGGACGTAATCATGATGCATCAGTTTGGTTTTCATCAAACTGTGGGCACCATGGGAACGGCACTCTCAGAGCATTCTATTCGCCTACTCTCTAACATGACGAAAAATATTTATCTCGGTATGGACTCTGATGCTGCCGGTAAAAAAGCCATGCATAAAATCAATGCAGACTTCATGGCGCTAGGAATTCTCCCTAAGTTTTTAAGTTATGAACCCTCAAAAGATCCGGATGAATTTTTACTTTCTGAAGGTAGATTGGCCCTTATTGAGCGGATGGAAAAAGCCCCGATTCTTCTTGATGTTATGATTCATGAGGTCATTCCTGAAAAGATTCCTGAGAATCTTGAGCTTAAACTTAAAACATTGCAGCGCGTTTTTGAATTTCTTGCTCCACTTAAAGATCACCTATCTGCTTCTGAGCGAGTCGTGAGTGTTGCCAAAACTCTTGGACTTAAATCTGACCCTGCAACTATTCTTCAGGACTATCGCGACTTCCTAAGCCGTCAGAAAGATAAAGTTTTCACCCAGCCAGAGAAGCCAAAAATCCAGAAAGAGGAAGAAGAATTAGAAAAAGCAGATCAAGAATCTCAAATAGAAAATCTAAAACCTCTGCAAGATTCAGGCCCAATCAGCAAAAGTGAAAAAGTTTTTATTAAAGAAATTCTCTGTCATCCCGAGTTCTTGACGCAACCGAACAGGGATGAATTCCTTGCCTATATTGAGCATCCTGAGGTAAAAAGACTGTTTCAATGGCTCGTTAAAATTTATTTTGAAATCGATGAGGCAGAGTATGTGCCAGTTGTTCAGGATGAATTGATGGCCAATAGTTACGGTAAAGAAATCAGAGACATCGCTACTGAAGCTCTGTTTAATTATGGTAACAAATATAATGAGAAGGTCATTCAACGTATGTTGAAGGACTACAAAGTGATGCTTAAGATGGAACAACTAAAAATAAAGCGAAAAGTTTTAGTTGAACGCCAAAGATCATCTTTAACTCAATTAGAAGTTGATGGCCTATTAGTTGAGATTTCGAAAATAGATAAAGAGATCCACAGCTTAAAAAATACGGTGCCCTAGATCTAGGAGATACTATGTCAGTCGTTGTTGCATTTTTAAACTCGAGAGAATTCTCTCGACTCGTCATGAAAGGGAAAGATCAACAGTATCTTACTCCCGAAGAAATTAATGACGCCATTCCTGCCAATATTGTGGATACGGCTTCAATTGACCAAATCATGGAAAAAATTGAAGAAGCCCGAATTCAGGTAAAAACTCCTGACGTGGACGAGGAAGAAACAGAAAAGGCTAGCACAGAAGTTGCAGAGGATCCTCTTACTCTAGATGAAGAAGCTGAGTTAAGGGCTTCATCGAGCGATCCTGTAAAACTTTACCTAAAGAAAATGGGCTCCGTAGCCCTTCTCACCCGAGAAGGCGAAGTTAAGATTGCGAAGGAAATTGAGGAAGGGGAAAAAGAAATTGTTCTTTCTTGCTTAAAATCTAAACACGCCCTTGAAGAAATCATTAAATTAAAAAACAAAGTCGTTCAGGCCGAAGAGCAGAACGAATATGTTAAAGATCTCGTACGCGGTCTGGACGATGAATCACAAGAAAAAGAAATTCACGAAACTCGTGATCGTATTTTTGCAGTGGTTGAACACGTTAAAGATCTTGTTACCAAGATTGTGAACGAAGACGGAACTCTTAAAAAGCTCGATAAAGAAGAGCAGAAGATGATGGATAAAGTTGGCGAAGAACTCGTTGACCTTACTTTCAACCGTAAAATTATTAACTCGTTCACTGAACCTGTAAAAAGCTATTATCTTCAGTTTAAAGAACTTTATGAGCAGCAAGAGCGTATCTATAAGTTCCTAGAAGTGAAGAACGATGATGAATACAAAGTTCTCTATGAGCGTTTACTAGAAGATGATGCTTACAAGCGCGAGCTTGCTCGAAATCTTTTCACTACAGATGCAAAAATTGAGCAGATGATCCGAACTCAAGAAGATATTCTCCGTAAACTTCGTCGTTTGGCGATTGATGCAGGGATGGCCTTCGAGGATATCCAGTCAGTTTATAACATCATTGTAACTGGTGAAGAGAAAGCAGATAAAGCAAAGTCTCAGCTTGTTGAAGCCAACCTTCGTCTTGTTGTTTCAATTTCTAAAAAATATACCAACCGTGGTCTTCAGTTCCTAGATCTTATTCAGGAAGGAAACATTGGTTTGATGAAAGCCGTTGATAAGTTTGAGTATCGCCGTGGTTATAAGTTCTCAACTTATGCCACTTGGTGGATTCGTCAGGCAATTACACGTGCCATCGCGGATCAGGGACGCACTATCCGTATTCCTGTTCACATGATTGAAACAATTAACAAACTTGCTCGTACTTCAAGACAATTAATTCAAGAGCTTGGTCGTGAACCAACCCCTGAAGAGATTGCTGAGAAAATGGAACTTTCTGTAGATAAAGTGAAGAAAGTTTTCAAAATCTCAAAAGAGCCAATTTCTCTTGAAACTCCAATTGGTGAAGAAGAAGATTCTTCTTTAGGTGACTTTATTGAAGATAAGAAGATCATCTCTCCTGCTGATGCGGTCATGAGTGTCACTCTTTCTGAGCAAACAAGGTCAGTTCTTTCAACCCTCACTCCAAGGGAAGAAAAAGTTCTTCGTATGCGTTTTGGTATCGGAGAAAAATCAGACCATACTTTAGAAGAAGTTGGTCAGGACTTCTTTGTAACGCGTGAGCGTATTCGTCAGATCGAAGCAAAGGCACTGAGAAAGCTTCGTCATCCAAGCAGAGCAAAATTACTCAAATCATATTTAGATAATTAATTGTTCCAAGAAAAGGGGCCCGAAAGGGCCCTTTTTTTATGCGCAAAGAAGGCAATATAAACTATAATAGCCTTTTAATTTGAGAGTAAGCACCTCATGGAATATACGAACAATTTTTCTTCAACAGACGATCTTCTCAACATGAGTTTTGAGCCTGCGATTATTTTTCAGGCACGAAAGATGATCGAACAGGGAAGAGTTTCTCTTTCCTTTATGAAGGGCACTTTTGAAAGCTACATTATCGTTTCTGGAATAATTGCTGAGAACAATACTAACTACGAATCTAAGATCAGTTACAAACAGGGAAAGCTCACTACTCAATGTACATGCAAACTTTGGAGTGCTGAAAAACCCTGCCATCACGCTGCGAGTCTGCTTCTTAAATTTAAAGAGTTACAAGGTAAGGTTGAAGGACAGGGAACAAACCCTATTGGCCTTGGTTTTATAGCTCATGAAGGTGTGCATGTTGAGAAATATGGAACACTCGTAAAGTCAGCACCACAACTGCCTGGTGCTAAAATGAATAGCACTTTCAGCTCACTTCAATACACACTCTTGAATAGAAAGGTTGTTAACTTTCCGGCACCAACTCGCTGGAAAGGAAAATTAAATGTTAACCTCATTCCAGCAAGCTCCTTAGAAGAATACAAAGAAGTCCTCTATGTCGAGGATAAATATACCTACGTTTTTACTCTTGTTGATAATGATACAGAATATAAAGAGGTCTCACTCTTTGATGTTTTATATCTCTTTAATTGGAAAACAGGTGAAGCTTTAGATTTACCAAATGAATTTAGAGAACTTGTTAGTAAACTTAAACTTAACGACTTCATTGGCGATATTCAGGATTTTATCAGAATTTTTCTTCCTTTAAAAAATAAAGGGCTGATAGACCTAATTGTTGATGGATCCTCATGGGATTCTTTTCCTATAGAGGATATGGAGTATCGGTTTTCAATTAATCCCTCTCCAAGAAAAAGCTTCCTTAATCTTGAACTTGAACTTTTTACGGCAGATCAAAAATTAGTCCCTATGCCCTCACCTTTCCTGCTCTTTGTCAGTGAGCAAGGATGGGCAAGTAGCTTTAGAACAAAAAATGATGCTCTTTTATTTTTCAAGACTCTCATTGAAGATTTTGATCGAGAAACGAGTTTGCATAAAAAATATGTTCACTCTGCTTCTAAAAAAGCCATCATGTCTGAATGGATCAGCTTAGTGACAAAGGATGATGAAATCCCATTTTTTGATCCTACATTCAAAAAAATCTTCATGCTTAATACTAAAATTTTCAGAAAAGTGTTTCTCGCTTTTCTTGATAGCTTTGGGGAGATTGGTCTTAAAACCTCTTTTTACTTTAAAGAAGAGAGAAAAATTGTCTTCCAGATTCCCAAAAATAATTTACTTGAAGGTGTCGCAGCTTTTTATCAATTTCTCACCCCCTTTAAGATTCCTATTTTTTACGACCAACAACAAATCAGAACCTGGAAGAGCTCAATTCGTTTTGAAAGAAACAGAGATCGTTTGGACTGGTTTCAACTTGATTTAGTAGTTACTGATGATGATTTGGATGTCATTCGTAATGCTGAAATAACTGACAATTTCCTTATCTCAAATAAGGGTTTGGTGCTTCTTTCAGACGAACAAAAAGACATCCTTCGCTTTATGAAGCGTTATACAAAGTTCGAAGGTGAAAAAAAAGAAGCCGCAAACAAAGGGCTTTCGAAGTTTGGCTTGAGTTTACAGAGATCAAGAATTTTTGAGCTTTTCGAACTAAAACGCCTTGGAATTGATGGGGCCCTGACGGATGAAGAGGAAGCCTTTTGTCATAACATTATGACAATGGAAAATATGCCTGTATATCCAGTACACGAGCGTTACAGTGAAATTGCCCGTCCATATCAGCTGAATGGCTATAATTGGTTACGCTTTCTTTATGAACATAAATTTGGCGCGTGTTTGGCAGATGATATGGGTTTGGGTAAGACTCTTCAAACCATCATGTTGCTTCAAACTTTAAAGGACGACCTTAAAAAGATTCTGATCATTTGTCCTGTTTCAATCCTCTATAACTGGAAGAATGAATTAGAAAAATTCTCTGATCTTACTTGGTCAATTTATTATGGCGATGAAAGAGAATTTAAATCAGATGCAAAGGTCATTCTTACAAGTTACGGCCTTATGAAGAAAGAATCATTTTCAACATTTGCCGAAGAGAATTTTGATATTTTGATCTTTGATGAAGTTCAACACCTAAAAAATATTCGCTCTTTGGGTGCCAACGCTGCCAGACAGTTGAAGGCGAAATTTAGAATTTGTCTCACTGGTACTCCAGTAGAGAATGATCTCTCAGAGTTCTATAATATTATGGATCTTTGTGTCCCTGGAGTATGGGGAGATCTTGGCCTTGTAAAGTCCACTTCGAAAAACAAAAATAGACTTCTGGCACGAAGAACAGTGAAGCCCTTTATTTTGAGAAGAACAAAAGATCAGGTTCTTAAAGAGTTGCCTGAAAAAATTGAAAACCATGTTTTCTTAGATTTTTCTCAGGAAGAAAGAGATTTTTACCAGCAAAAACTCAACTCTATACGTTCTAGCATGATGTCTACTGGAACGAAGAGATATGGTGAAGTTCTTAAATCTCTGCTTGAGATGAGACAGCTCTGCTTATGGCAAAAGCAACCTCAACTCCAGTCCACAAAAATTGATTTTCTTATGGAAAATCTTGAGCAACTTGTGACAGAAGGCCACAAGACTTTAGTTTTTTCTCAGTTCACAACTTATTTGGACATGATTGAAAATAAAATTAAAGTTGCTGGTTGGAAAATGGCCCGAATTGATGGTTCACAGACTATTAAGAAAAGAACTGAACAAGTTGAATACTTTCAAAATGGCGATGCTCAAATCTTCCTGATTTCACTTAAGGCCGGTGGTTTTGGACTTAATCTTACTGCCGCTAGCTATATTTTTCTCATGGACCCTTGGTGGAATCCTGCTGTTGAAAGACAGGCGATCGATCGTGCCCACAGAATAGGACAAGAAAATAAATTAACTGTTTATCGTCCTATCATTAAAGAATCAGTGGAAGAAAAAGTTTTAGTGCTCCAGCAAAGTAAGCGAGAACTTTTCCGGGATCTTATGGCCGAGGATGATGATGAATATTTCAGTGGAAAACTCAATATGGAGGATTTCCAGCATTTATTAAGTTAAAAGGAAATTATGTCTGACCCAGGAAGTATCTTTACTGAGATTCCCAATATTCAACATAGTGAAGAATTAAAACCCGTATCTTCTGAGACCTTCGAAAATATTCTTCATAACAGACGCTCTGTAAGAGTTTATACGGATGAAAAAATTCCCGCGAATGTGGTTGAAAAAGTTCTTGATTGGGCACTCTTAGCACCAAATTCATCAAATCTTCAATGCTGGGAGTTTTACTGGGTTAAGCATCCCGTGAAAAAAGCGAGACTTGTTGAAGCCTTATTTAGTCAGCCTGCTGCTCGTACGGCCCAAGAGCTAATCGTAGCCGTGGCAAAACTAGATACTTGGAAAAAGAATCGAAAACAAATGATCGATCTCTTTAATACTAGTGGCGAACATATTCCAGCATCGGCACGAGCTTATTATGAAAAACTTGTTCCCGTAGTTTATAATCAAGGCCCTTTAGGAATCTTTGGACCTTTTAAGCGCATCGTTATGTCTATTGTAGGTCTTTTTAGGCCCACTCCAAGAGAGCCAAAGTCTCTTGCCGACATGCGTGTTTGGGCGCATAAGAGTACAGCTTTGGCCTGCGAAAATATTATGCTCGGATTTTCTGCTTTTGGTTATGATACCTGTCCTATGGAAGGCCATGATTCGGCCCGGGTCAAAGAAATTTTGGATCTTGGTTCGAACTCAGAAATATGTATGGTGATCAGTGCCGGTAAAAGGGCCAAGAACGGAGTCTATGGGCCTAGAATTCGCTTTCCAAAAGAGCAATTTGTTAAAATTATTTAAAATTACTTTATAGTCGCCAAGACTTGTTGAACTTGAATTTCCTCGGAGCATTTGAAATGCCCAAGAGGACAATTTCTGTGTCCATGCAAACCGCAAGGCCGGCAGCTCAAAGTTGTTCCCACATCTACCACAACAGAATCATCAGCGAGTGGTGTATATCCAAACTCTTGAATTGTTGAACAGAAAATGGCTGTCGTCTTTGCATTTACGCAAGAGGCGAGATGAAGAGGAGCAGAGTCGTTTACAAAAACGCGTTTGGCGTTTTTCATGAGGGCAGCCGAATCTAAAAGATTCAATTTTCCACAAAGATTTATGGCTTGAGGAATCTCTTTACCGAGTCTCTCGCATAACTCCTTATCGTCAGGACCACCAATCAAATAGACTGTTCCCTGCTTGGAAAGCTCTAGAGTCAATTGTCTGTACTTTAACTCACTCCAGGCTTTGGTAAACCAAACTGAGGCCGGAGCGACAACAAAATAATCTCCCTCGATGTAGGCAGAGACCTTATAGAAGTTTTTTTCCTGAAGGGGAAGTTCAGGTTTGTAAATTTTAGAATTATCCACAATTTCAAATGTAGGATCAGCTTTTTGCAAGAGCTGTAAGTTTCGTTGAACTTCATGCCAAACACCGGACATTGTTTTATGAGGAATCAAATGATCTACCCTATGCGTATAAAAAAAAGAAAGTGGGTTCTGCTTGAAACCTGCCTTAAATCTTGCTTTTACAAGTGTTGTAACAAGACCACTATTAAAATGACGATGAAGATTAAAGACCATATCAAATCGAAGGCTTCGAAGATTCCAGATGAGTTTAAAAAGATTCTTAGTTTTTCCCCCCGCCTTGTCCCAAACCCACACCTTATCAATCGTAGGTAATCCTTGGATAACAGACTCATTGCCCTTTCTAAGGAAAAAATGAATCTTTGAATTGGGGTACTGATTTTTGACAGCACGAACAAAATGGCTTGCAAGGATGGTGTCACCAATGAAAGCCGTTTGGATGATAAGAATTGTTTTAGACGAGGCGTCAGTCATACGTTAAGATTAGCATATTATTATGGAAAAAATCACAGCTATTATCCCAACTTTTAACGAAGAAGTGCATATCAAGGAAGCCATTGAATCCGTTCTTTGGTGCGATGAGATTATTGT
>CANHJD010000096.1 GCA_947461145.1 Bacteriovoracaceae bacterium | reverse complement strand
TTAACCGCCTTTTGAAGGCCCAGTGTATCGTCAGTCTTACCATCTCCAACGACACCAAAATCTTCGACATTAATATAAGATTCATCGTCATTATCAATGAAACCTCGTTGAATATCTATTTTTGTGGGAGTCGTGAAATTTTGAAAGAAAAGAAAAAGAATCGTGATTGAGGAAAAAATGATATATTTTGCGATTTTCATCAATGATTCCTAAATCTAACAATTTTTCAAAAAATAAATCAATATTCAAAAGCCCTTATTTTTCCTTGCAAGTGTAATATGTAAAGAATGAGGCACCCACCGAATCAACACTCTCTACCCCGATTGTGAGACTTTCTACATTAATTGGCCCAGAATAAGGTTCTGATTGGTCATCTACAATTTCTGCACTTAAAATCTCATCAGCAATTTGGCTACTGAATACCTTCTTTAATTCTGCAGATAAATCTAACGCCTTTTCTAATTTCGAACCCAATGAGAGTGAATCAGATAAAACTCCACTAAAGTCTCCACCACTATAATTTTGATCAGCAGGAATTGAAAATCTAACATTTAAAGGAAAGCTTGAAGTGTCATTTTTACCACACATACTTGAAGATGACTCTGGTAAATTTAAAAATTGAGGGAATGAACTCTGCTCTAAGCCACCTTTTGGGGAGGGAACATAAAGATCGTAAGATTTACCATCATACGATATTAAAAGTTTTATTATGGGAGGCAAAACATCTTGATTTGAAATATTGACAATACTCCGACAGAAAGAACTCGCTGCACATTCAGACGAAATGCCAAGAACGATAGGGTTACCTTGGTCATCTGAAGTAATGTCTCTGATAAAAAGAGCCCCATGAGAAACTCGAATAAGCCTTCCTTCCGTTTCATCCGAATTAAATTCTACATTTAATCCCCGAAAGATTTTCTTGTTATCATTTATATATATCGGCTTTATGTCTAAAGTAATTGGGATTCTATTCCCATACAAATACCACTTATCTTCAATTTTTTTAAACTTGACCTGATACGAAGTACTAGGTTTAATGGCTTTTTTTAAGGCTCCCATTCTTGAAACTGATTCATATAGCTTTTTTTCCGAAGCTGCAGCTGCATCCAAACTCACACGAGTTTCAGTTACCCAAATGTCAGCGATATTTGATTCTTGGTCAAAATTTAAAAGAACTGGATTTTCAAGTGTAACGCTGTAAGAATCGTAGGAAAAATAATCTTCAGGCAAAGTCATTCCAAAATGGAGAAAATCTTCTGCAAAAAGACTTCTAATAGCGGCATCTCTTTCTTCGGTTCTATCTGTCGAAAGGTATTTATTAATATCATCTATTCGTAGTTTAATATCCTTCAATAAATCACTCGCAGTATCAATCATTTTAGTATTTTCTTCGATTGATTTAATATCGTCCTCAGATGCAATATCATCTGCCTCCATGCTTAAGTCCAAATCAACTGGAGAACCTTTAATTTTAAACCCAAAATCAGTTGAACTTTTTGCAGACACCTCAATACCATCCAGAAGCTTATCAATTCCAAGACCATTTGCAGAAAAAGATGAGTTTAAAAGATCAAATTTTGAAAGCTCTTGTGAACTAAGTAATGAAATGAGTAGAGTTGCAATTTCATTTTTTTTGCTATTTATTTTTGCAGCCGTAATCTCCGATGAAATTTTTCTTATATCCTCTTCATCCATAACTGCAAGGTTTGCCGAACCCACAACTCTTCCCGCAATAAGTTCTGTAAGAGATGTTATCGAGACATGTTTTCCAAAATCATTACTTGTAGCAATTGAATGAATTGTACCGACTGCTCCCTCTGCCCTTAATAAATAAGGGCCTCCACAATCCGCCAAATCTACTGAGTACTCTCCATTTTCGTTGGTTTTATCCTGAACTTTGCAACCCTTACCAAAAACAGTAAGAGTACCATTCGCTATAGGAGCTCCAATGGCTGCCACCCCAGAGATAGTCGTTCCAGATCCACTGCTACTTCCGCCACCTAGGCTTCCGGCACCGCCTCCGTTACAGGAAACTAGAGAAAACAACAGTAATAGGAATATGAAATTTAAAGGTTTCAGAAAATAATCCTTGGTAATAAAAAACACATAACTGAATACTTGTCGGCATTTGTCGCCTAATTATTAAAAAAACCTTTAAATAGTGAATTTTTATCATTTCCTCCATTCCTAGTGAGCTAAAGTGGGGAGGATAAAATTGGTAATTAAACCTATTTAAGTATGATGATCCACGAGATCACTAGCATTCTTAAGTTATTGAATAAATTCGATTTTCGTCATCACAATTTTTCCTGATTAACGACAAAGCGTCCTGCTATTATTCAATGTATAGCCCCACTTGATTAAAAACATCCCTTTTCAGGGATTAAGAGTATTTTTTCTGCCAGTGGATTATGGGCCCCACTAACATTCATGAGAACCACAACATTAAATACCTAGGAGTTCTCAATGAAAAAATTAATCGCAGCTGCATTACTGACCTTATTCACTGTCACAAGTACCTTTGCTGATTGTAGGAACGCTTACGAAGTTAAAGCACAAGCACGAGCGGAATTAATCAAAGATGTCAAAAAAGTAGGTGCTATCTCAGGTGTAGTAGTTGTTAGTGCCGCCACACTTGCAGCAATGGCCGTCGAATTTGTCATTGCCCCAGGCCCAAGTTGGTTTCTTATACCACCAACTGGATTTGGTGGTGCTGAAGCAATATTGGCCTTGCTTGAAGTTTCAGATGGAGCAAGACCGGATAAATTTAATGCATACTATCAGGCGATTGGTACTATAACTGCTGCCAGAAGCGGAGCGCTTCCTAAACAAATGATCAATGATCTGAATGATAAAATTAATCTCGACTCTCTCCCAAAGCAGGAGCGAGCTGAGACATTACAGAATGCAGTAAAAATCATTATCGATGGAAATAAGAGTAATTTATTTTGTCAAAGATCTGATAGAGGACACTACAAAATTTATAGCTACAAAAAGATTCTAAAGCACGTTATCAACGAACTAAATTAATTCCGACATGGTCCTGTCCGCTTTGTGGGGCAGGACCTATCTTCTCTGACGAAGAACTTATTCATAACGCCTAAGACGATTTTAATCTTAATGAGCGTGAAGTGATTTAATTAGCTTCAATGCTCAATTTGAGACATTTAGGAAAGATAATTAATAAATCTAACCTGTGGACTCATCCCCTTTAGGGAGATTGCTCCAATGCCTTTTGGATAAACGCATTGGATCTTATTTTTTTCTATTTTAATTTTAGAATTGATATTTTCAACTCTCATGATTGACCTATTTATTGGTATTTAAATACCTTATCGGTAGCAGACGTTTTGACCTAAGGTTTTGATATGGCCTTGAGATTTCTAATACTTAGTTGAATCTGTTATTAGAAAGCCAGTCAAAGAATTTTGGTTTATCAGAGGTGCCGGGCCCTGGTCCTTAAAACTCCCCTATTTTATCGGGGTTGAATTGTTTTTTTATTCATATTTCCCACATATTCCCCCGATAAAGATTAAACGATGAGAATACAACTGCTGGCCTTTCATTTAATTATTCTGGGAATACTCTTCTCCTGTAACGGAAGTGGTCCTTCTCAATCTAAGGCAAAAATTGAAATTACCCGCTCCCAACTTTCAGTAGGGGTCAATGATGTGGCGATTCTCTATCTCATCAATAAGGATAAGAATGAGCAGACTGCGGTGATTCTAGATGAGTCCAGCTATTCAGCTCAGCTTAATTTTGGGAACTGGGAGTTTGCTGTTATTCTGTGGGAAGGAAGCGGAAAAATTAATAGTGAATTAAAATGCGGTCGCGTTTCAAAAAAATTTTCCACTGAATCTGATTCTATCTCGATTAAAGTCAGCCAAGAGAATTGTGATGATTCATTTTTTTCTCCTTCTTCTTTTCGCTATAATGGTGAAACAAAAATTCTTACACTTGGAGAATGTGGTGACTTATCAACAAGCACCTGTAGTCCCACTGGTGGCATTCAGTCCTTCAAGGTTCGTTTTCAATCCCACTCAACAACCTCAACTTCGCTACTTTCTAAAATTAAAAAAGACGAATTCATCACCTCAGATTGCTTATTAATAGGCGGTTCATCTTTGTCTCTTCCCTTCGGTAGCCAGGACTTTAATCCCCCCCTTGATATTGAAGCCTTTAGTGACGATTCCTGCACTAACTCCTTCGGTAACTATTTTTTTCCAAATGGAGTTGCGAACTTCAACTCTCAAACTGACGATTTTAAAATCGTATCCGACTCAACAAGTATTTCTATCTTTTTTAAAACTGAAGCACCAGCAGTTGGAAACCAAGTGGGATGTCTAGAGGATGAAGTAATCACAGGGTTTAGTGGCCGTTCAGGGGCTTGGATCGACCAGTTAGGATCGAGTTGCCAAATCTACCAGAATGGAAATCTTTACGGCAGCAGTCAAACGAGGGACGTACTTGGAGGAACGGGCGGAGACTCCTTCAGTGAAGACTGCCCCCCAGGGTCAGCAGTGGCGAGTTTAAATTATTGGGATTACTCACCTTTCACTGGTCAGATACAATTTATCTGTAAAAGTATAACTGACTATTCTGTTACTTATACATCTAGTACTTATGGATTATCAGCTTATTCTCTGAGTACACTGACTTGCCCGAATGGAGAATTCTTAAGGTCCCTAGATTACAATGAGTGGGATGATGGGTACGGAAGTAAATACGTTGCTTTAATCGGCCCAAGCTACATCTGTCGTTAAAAATTTGCCTTCATTCAATCTTTTGAAAAACCAAAAGGCACTTTTTTAACGTTTGGACTTGATCTAATAATCGTATACGAGGGAAACCCACCAAAAGTGGGAATAGGTTTAATTGGAATATCATCTCCGTTTAAAGCGATTGGGTATTTGAAGATGTAGGAAGTTTTTACTTTGTCTATCAAAGCTTTCGTTGCACTTGTTTGGATTTCCCTACACTCATCCATGTATGAGGTGTAGCTAAGTGAAATTCCGGGATACAGTGAAGCTGCTGATACAATAAGAGAATTCACACCGATATTGCCCGAACTGCGACCATTTACAGGATCGTCAAAGCGGAGATTGGCACCTTTAGAAAAACGATTGTTATAAACTTGAACGTTCTTTGTTGGTTTTCGCTCAATCACTTTTAAATCGCGATTAGGATCAATGCTTGCTCGAAAGCCATTTCGAATAAACTTGTTTCCGTATACTTTCCAGTTATTAACCTCAAGAAGACCTGTGTCTTCAGCGTCCTTATCATGTCGAAGGAAGAGAGCAAAAGAATTTGCGTCTTTTGAATTACCAATAATATTATTTCTAACAATTCCATTTGTGGAGTTGATAAAATAAATATCATGGGTGAGCCCTAATTTATCGGGATCTCCATTGCGAGAAAAGTTGCTATATTCCAAAACAACTTCCTTAACTCCTAGTGCAGAAACGCCAGTAAGAAGATTGTCATGAATAAAACTCCCGCCATCAATATTAAGATTTTTAATCTTCCTCAAAAAGGCACCTACAGCAAACCCGGATATCTCCATATTTCTGATTAAAACATCGTCTCCTCCGTTTATGGAAATTCCGGCCGCCTTCGCTTTGCGGTCTTTATTAACATTTCCCTTTAAACTTCCCCCTCTAAATTCGACGAGCCCAGTAATATCGTTTCCTATAAAAAGTGGGTCATCATTATTAAGGGGACCACGTTGAATTGACCACTTGTGACCAAAAATCAATACTCCTTTCTTGGGCAAAGTGATTTTGCCATCTATGCGATACTTATAGTCCTCTAAGTCCAGCTCTTGAGCCCCGCTATCAACTGCGCACTGGAAGGCAGCCGTCATGTCTATAGAGAGATCTCCAGCAAACAAGGCGGCACGCTCATTTTCAGTCATATAATCAATTACTGAATGAACATTTTGACTAGGTTGATTGCTAACAACGCACCTATTGTCATTGATCTCGAAATTTTTCCTGTTGTCTTCTAGCAAAGTAAAATTTTGAAATAATATGAAAGAACTCACATATAGGAATCCCATCAAAATAAGAAATTTATTTTTTCTCTGCAATTTCACTTATGGCCCTTGGATGTGCTTAAAATGTAATTTAAAGATTATATTGAATTATGTGTAAAACTCCAAAAACATTGGCCTTGAAATATTGTTGCCTCTAATGTCAGGTAATTGCAGTTTTTGTATTAAAAGTTTAAGTGCCTATAATGTTAGGCGCTCTTTCGCCTCTCACTTCATGATGAGTGGTGGAAACATCTATGCATCTTTTTTTGCCTATTCTCGACCAAAATAGCGCCAATATAGCGCCAAGTTTTCCCAAGGATGAGGCTGTTTAAGAATAGCCGAAATTAGAGCTATGTCATCCATACGTGCATCCAGGGTATCCCCCCTCTATATGAGATTTTATATGTTTTTTTATAACAAACTTGCTTGAATTTAGTGAGTTCTCTTATTTAAGGAAAGACAAGAAGATCACCATCGATCTCAAGTTGGCGATGGTCAGAGACAACAGGGAGATGCTCAACGTCCTCCTCCTCCTCCAAGTCAATAAAACTAAAAAGGCCCCAGAAATGGGGCTTTTTTTATTACGCTCGCCGCATCAACATGCCTGACAGATTTGCCAAAGTATTGAGAAAATATGATGATTTCATCATATGAAAAAACAAATTTTGGCCAATACCCTTGCGACTTCTCTCTTCTTTGGTTCGGTTTATGCGAATGAAATTTACCAAGTAAAAAAAGGCGATTTCCTTTCTGGCATTCTTCGCACACGTTATCCGAAGCTGCAAATTTATGGGCCAAAGGGAACACTAAAAAAACTTCTCGCCTTGAATCCTCATATCAAGAACCCAAATCTTGTTTTACCAATTCAAGAAATTATTCTTCCATCATTTGATGAAGCTCCAAAAATGAGTTCAGTTGAACCGGTGACTCCAGCAGAAGAAATCATGAGCCAGCCAATAGACATCGCTCCAACTGCAGAAGAAATACCAGCAGCTGAAGAAGTCAAAGAACCACACTCTATCTCGCCATGGCTTTCAAAATTCTACGCAACTCTTACTTATGGTTTTCGCTTTTATACTGAATCACAAGAAGGCAGTATGGGGAATGCCGACATTGGTTCAAGCACCTTTTCAAATTTTGGCGGCCAGATTGGTTATAACTTTTCCAATTCGACTCTCGAATTAAATTGGGAGAGATATAATTTTGACTACAAGAAAGCAGAAAAGAATGGAACACAAGCGTTAAGTAATTTAAGTTTGAATTATTATGTTAATAATTTAATTTTCCATTTGGCCCGAATTGATATGCCATTAATTTATAATGATAACGGTCTCGTTACATTCTCACCTCAGACTCAAACACTTATTGGTGCTGGTCTTCGCAAAGAATATAACTGGGAAGATCAAATCGCTGACTATGCTGAACTAAAAGGTATTCTTCGCATTCCAGTGACTCAATCAAATGCTGATTCTGGTTTAACGTCATCAGGCCTTAAGGGTTATGGAATTATTGGGCAGGGAAATTTAGCAAAAAAAATTATGGATAAACCAAATTACAATCTTCACGTTGTTTGGAGAAATGAAATTGGTTGGCAAAAAACTAATCAAGAAATCAAATACTCAACTGGCAGCAGTGATGTCGATACAACTTTCTCTCACTTGAGTTCTCAGGTAGGTGTGAAGATTGAGATGAAGTAGATTTTATTTATAAGGTCGATACACGCAGCGGAAGCCAACATGATGGTCATAGTCCCAAGTACCTGGTTCAAATATTAAAGTATAGGCTCCAGAATAATATCCTCCATCAAAAGCTCCTCCTCTCTTGGCGATTCCGCCGCTACCACCAAAAAAACGACCAAATCCTTTTGTGGAGTCAGCATTTAAGGTTGAAGGTAGAAAATCTTTTCCAGTTAAATCATTATTACTGTAACAAGAATCACTGGAGACAACCGTTGCAAATTGAACCCATGTAGCATCACTACAAGTTGTGGGACCTGCTTGAATTCCATCAAGTGTAAGGTTCCAATCAACCCATTCATAAACATTTCCCGATAAATCCCAGATAATTTCTCCATTAGAAAGAGTTAAAGTTCGTCTATAGAGATGTACTCCAGAACTTCCGCAAGTATCACCAGCAGTATTATAGAGACAATTAGAATCAGTCGAAGGTGCTACGGCAGTATTGCTCCATGTATCACCATAATCACTTCTTGCGGCCCATCCACGAGCAATTTTCCCGGATTGAAAATTGCTTGAAACAGCTTCCGAATTTCTAGTTATGGTCATCCATTCAGGGTTTGATATCAAATCATAGCGAGTACCGATATTGGTACATTTTGATTGAGAATCAGCAACCAATAAATTAACAAGGGGATTCCCTGCTGGCACAGATTTAACTTTATTTGGGGAATCATCTTTCGCTTCATACATCATCACACAGAAATCTTCTGTTGTTCCTAGAGATGAATTCCCAGGCACTCGAATATATCCACTTGGGCAAGAAAATGTGTATTTCTGATTTAAATTACTACAAGTAGTTGTCACACTACCTTTTGTATAAAGATTAAATTCAGTGGCAGTTCCAATTTTCAATGCAGAAGAAGTGATCGTTGCCGTTCCCGCCACAGCTGCAGCTGAACCAATGGAAGTTCCAGAGCAATCAGCCGTTGTATAGACACTCACGTTCTCTGTTCCAGAAGCACCTGTTACAGAAAATTGAATGATAGAGACATTTCCTGAATTAGTCGCAGGAGAAATCCAAGATCCAAAAGATAAAGTTGCAGGAACAGCTCCCTTAACATACTCAAGTAAACTGCCTGAACAAGGTGAGCTTGTTCCATCAACAAAACTTGTCACTGCTAGTTGATGAGTTCCATCGGCAAGTGAAGAAGCAGTGATGTTGAGAGTAGATCCAGTGGCAGTCGCTTCTCCAATTTGTTGAGAACAGCTCGCATCTTTGTATAACTTCACAAGATGTCCTGGAGTAATTCCGGAAATTCTTACTGTTGGTGTATCATCTAGGCTTGGAGAGCTCACAGGAGAAACAAGAGAGATGCTCACAGGAGGCTCTACCATAATGGCCGCACCTTCAAAGGTCGCGGTGCCCATTTGATTACACGAACTCGCAAGAATTGAGAGTGTACAAATCTTGCAAAGAAGTTTTGAATTATCAAATCGTAAGATAAACATAAATACCTTATCGGATTGATAGAAAGAAAACTTGATTAAAACTGATTAAGTCCTTAATTTATCGAAAATAATGGAACGAACAAATAGTAGCTACTCTTTCAAGCATTTCTGCAAAATACTCTTCATTAGCATCGGTGAGATTGACCCAAGGGTCTTTGATATAATCAATATCTGGCTTTTCAATAGTGGTGATAAGAAGTCTCGCCATGTGCAGAGGCTTATGAGCAAGTAAGCGATGGGCATGGCCATTTTCATAATAGACTCCATCAATGTAGATGGTATGAAAATGCACGTTAAGATTAAGCGCTCACATAAAAAGTAGCGCCAATATAGCGACAACCTCGCTCGCGATTATGTAAGTTGTGAATGTTAAAAAGGGAATTTTTTAATGGTGCCCAGGACTGGACTTGAACCAGCATGCCTCGCAGCGCTACCACCTCAAGGTAGTGTGTCTGCCATTCCACCACCTGGGCACAGAATATGGAAAAAGCGTGCCTTTAAGTTAATGGAATCGCTATAAGATTGTCTAGCTGATT
>CANHJD010000095.1 GCA_947461145.1 Bacteriovoracaceae bacterium | reverse complement strand
ACGGCTTGGAAAGTGGATAATGGCTCTCATTTCGAGGGAACAATTGTTCATCAATATCCACAATATTTTTGCTGGAATATTGAGCTCGCAGCCGCCGATAAATACTATCGAATCGGGCTTCCCCTCACTCATGAATTAAAATGGAAGATTGGACAAAAGCTTAAACTCTCAGTCGACTTGACGAGCTGTCTCATTATCCCCCTTTAGGCATTTGTAAATACGGGCACTTAAGATCTCTCTCCCTTTATGGACTTCCCTAGTCTAACCCACTCTAATTATGGTAATTATCCTCCATGGCCGTAACCTATTTTGATAAAGACAAATACCAGCGCAAGCCAGAGTGGCTTAAAGTGAAACTCCCACAAGGTGAGGACTTTAAAGATATTCGTGATAACCTTCACAGCAAGGGTCTAGCGACAGTTTGCGAAGAAGCAAAATGCCCGAATATTTCAGAGTGCTGGAGTGCTCGAACAGCAACAGTGATGATTCTCGGTGATACTTGCACGAGGGCATGCAAATTCTGCAACGTTAAAACGGGAAATCCGAAGGGCTTTATCAATCCTGAAGAAATTCAAAATACTTCTAACATGGTTAAGATCATGAGTCTTCGCTATGTCGTAATTACAAGCGTAGATAGAGATGATTTGCCTGATCATGGGGCCAGTCATTTTGCCTCAGTGATTAAAAAAGTTAATGAAGATCATCCAGAGACAAAGGTTGAAGTTTTAATTCCTGATTTTGGCGGGGATGAATCTCGCATGCATCACCTTGCCCAAGCAAATCCATATGTCATTGCTCAAAATCTTGAAACAGTTAAGCGCCTTACTCACCCTGTGAGAGATATTAGGGCCGGCTATGAAAAGACGCTGGATTGCTTAAAATTTTACAAAACTCATTACCCAAAAATCCAAACGAAAACTTCACTTATGGTGGGACTCGGAGAAACTTGGGCCGAGATTCAAGAAACTCTTGAAGATATTCGCCAAGCAGGAGTCGATATCGTGACTTTTGGTCAATACCTTCAGCCAAGTAAGCGCCACTTAAATGTTGAAAAGTTCTATACTCCGGAAGAGTTTGAAGAGCTAAAGAGGATGGCATTAAAACTTGGCTTTAAGTTTGTTGCGTCTGGACCACTCGTCAGGAGCTCCTACAAGGCAGGAGACTTCTTGGACTTTGTAGAGGCCAATCCACAAGTATGACTCTCCCTTTCTCTCAAACGAATTTGTCTGAATTTGGTTTGAATCAATTCGATATAGTTGAAATGAATGAGCGAACTATTCTCATAAAAAAATGGAATTGGGATTACTCTCTTGCCCACAAATTTCAACGTCACTGTTTGGAACTATTAGAAGATTATTCAAATATACGTTTCATCATTTGTTGCAGCCATCCCAGAGTTTTTACGAACGGAAGAGGTCTGCAGAAACCAAAAAAAGGGGAAACCTTATCTCTGGTTGAATTTGATAAGTCGCTTGCAAGTACCCTTCCATATCCATTCTTTCAAATAGAACGCGGTGGAGGTTTAACCTTCCATCACCCTGGCCAAATGATCATCTATCCAATTTTAAGACTTAATCCAAAAACACTCTCTCTATCGGCCATGATTGATACCCTATTTGATGAGGCAATAAACGTTTTAAAGGACTGGGGAATCGAAGGTCTTTCTCATGAAAATAAACTTCTTGGCTTGTGGCATGGTGAGAGAAAACTTGCATCGATGGGAATCGCGATTGAAAGACTCTCAACCTTTCATGGAATGGCCCTTAACTTTCATGATGATCTCGAAATGAAAAAAGCTCTCACATTGGTCAACCCCTGTGGATTAAATTCTGAAACCTATACTTCTGTTGAAGAACTTATGTCTCTTGGAACAAAAAGCTTAGAAGTATTTTCTAATGAATATTTAAGGAGACTCTCTCATGCCTGGAAATAGTTTTGGACAAATGTTCAAGGTCACGACTTTTGGAGAATCGCATGGAGAAGCTCTGGGCGTTGTGATTGATGGGATTCCAGGAAATCTTCTTGTGAGTTTAGATGATCTGAGAAAGGAGCTTAAAAGACGAGCTCCTGGACAACACAAAGTTCACACTGGACGAAAAGAAGAAGATGAACCAGAAATTCTCTCGGGGGTCTTTGAAGGCAAAACACTAGGGACACCCATCACTGTGATCGTGAGAAATACGAATCAAAAAAGCCAAGACTACGATAAATTAAAAGATCAATACCGACCAGGCCATGCAGACAAAACAACTGCCCAAAAATATGGAGTGCGTGATCATCGTGGGGGCGGACGTGCTTCAGCACGAGAGACTCTTGCAAGAGTTATCGCGGGCTATTTTGCTAGTCTGATGCTCCCCACTCTAAGCATCTACGCCTATGTTGAACAAGTTGGACCCCACAAGCTTAGTAGTCCTCCTCAAGATCACTCTGTAGAAAGAGGTGAAATTAATATTCCTGACAAGGAATTAACAAAAACAGTTATTACATTTCTTGATGAATGCAAAAAAAATGGTGAGTCCGCTGGGGGGATAGTTGGACTTTCAATCTTAAACTGTCCAGTAGGTCTTGGTGAACCAGTCTTTGATAAATTAAAAGCAGATCTTGCAAAAGCCATGCTTTCAATTCCGGCCTGTGTGGGATTTTCTGTAGGAGAAGGGTTTGGATTTGCCGATAAATTAGGCTCTGAAGTTTCTGAGAATGCTCAATTCTTCGGAGGCATTGAAGGGGGCATTTCTAATGGCTCCCCCATAAATCTGAAGCTTGCATTTAAAGCACCTTCTACTGTTGGTGAAAAGGCCCGAGAAGGTAGACATGATCCATGTGTTTTACCAAGAGTTATTCCCGTGGTTGAGGCAATGGCAAAAATAGTTATTGCGGACCATTTTTTACGTCAGGCCGCTTACGCGTCTTTTCTTCTTTCAGATACAAATCGGTAAGACCAATAATAGCTTCTGCCCGTTGGCGAATGTTTTTTAGTTCCGCTGATTCCTGTGATGGTTGCAGGATTTGAGGAAAAGAATCTGACCATGTCCAATAGGCGCCGTGATGATAGGCACCTTTTTTAGTGGCAAAAAGACCAGAGCTATTAAGAGCAATCCCCTCTTCTTCAATTAGATTTTCACCCAACTTCACATACTCTTGATCAGCAAGGGTCAAGTGATAAAGGGTTGGGAAAATGTCTTCGTGCGAGCCAAAATTTTCTGAGTCATATGACTTTGGACGAAGTTGTTCAGGTAAGGAGATGAAGAAAGGAACTGCATAGCGCTTAAATTCTTCGTCATGTCCGACTCCTTTTGCTATCCAATAACTATGATCTCCTGTTACGGCGAGAACAACCTTGTCGACCAGGGCCGTTGTTTTGATTCTTGTAAGGAATTCACCCATCTTATGATTTGCATACTGAAGTCCGAGAAATCTTTTTTTAGCAAGATCTTCACTCACAGTTAATTTTTCAAGAGTTTGCTCATCAAACTCCAAAGGAAGTGTGTTATAGGAAGAGGGAAACTCGAAGGGTGGATGATTTGACGTCGTTAGAACAAGAAAAAACTGAGGCTTGCTTGCCGTTCTCAACTGCTCTTCAATAAATGAATAAAGATACTCATCAAATATCCCCCATTCATTTCCAAGATCTTTTGGATCGATATTCGTGAGCTCTGGCATCGCCTCTTTAACCTCGTCTGCCCCCCACAGGAAATCATAACCTTGAATTTTAAGATACTTTCCAAGATCTCTCCACCCTAACTTACCACCGTAGAGGAAGTGAGTGTCATAACCTGCGTTTTTATAGGGAAGCTCTCCTGCAATATTTAAAGGAATCTTCATTAGATCAGACTCAGAAAGAAACCTTGCCCCTGGGCGAATCGGCTGCGCCGTTGCCACAGAAACAATACTTCCAATAGTTCCATTTTCAGAAGGTAAAAAGTTTTTAAAAAGAATTCCTTGCTTCAAGTGTGTCTCAAGAGATCCTAAAATATTAAATTTAGCAGAGTGCTTATCGCTCCAATAACTTCCAAAGCTTTCTTGTACAACGAGCACCACATGAGGGGGAAATCTTTTTAGCTCTTGATTTGGTGCGGTTCGATTTTTTAAACTCTCTAATAATTCTTTCTGCGGTCTCTTTTGGTATCCGGTTTCAAATGCTTTCTGCCAATCTTGAAATCCGTATTTTTGCAGATAGTTTACGTTGCTATTTCCGAAAGCTTTTCTAATTTTCATGGCACGATTAAATGTCACGACTCCATTGAGAGGAATTTTATTAATGAAATCATTTGAACTAATATGAGCATCCTCAATCGAAAGTGGAAGGCGAGTAAAATTTCCTCTGGCCATAAAAGAAAGGGAAATAATACCAGCAATGAAAGCAACAATTATTCTATAATCAAATTTACGTGCCTTTAAATCAAAATCGAAAGGAGAAAAAAGAAAACGGATCAATCGAATTAAAGCGAAATGAGAGACGGCTATGACTGAACCCCAAAGAGGAAGATTATAATTCTTCCAAACTGACGTAAGTACGGCAACAGTATCATCTTCAAAGAATCCGAAGAATAAAATATTCAAATGCTCTTGAAAAAAAGAAAAGAAAGCATAGTCAAAGATGTAAATCCACCCTAAGAAGGCATAACCCAAAAATAGCACGCTAATATTCAAAAGACGAATTTGCCTAATCGTGAACTTTGTCGGAATGAAGTAGCCCACATTCATAGCAAGAAAAGGAAGAAAATTAATATAGGCAAGAGGCATTAAATCGAAGCGAAATCCTAAAAAGAGGGCATGCTTAAAAGCTTGAGAGTTTGCAACAAGTTCATCCCAATCACCAAAGGCAACCGAGAAAGCAAGACGAGCAACACTAAGGAGGACAAGCATGAGAATAAAAAGCAATGCTTGATTTTTTATCCATCGCCAATAAAAGTTTTTAAATGATAAATTCATAATTGACCTCAGTTTAAGAGATCATACCAATTATTCACTTTGGTCACCAAACATTAAATTTCTTTCAAAGTCGTCTGGTTTGGTGGCATTTCCCTTGGCCTCTTCCATCGTGATCAAACCATCTTTATAAAGTTGGGTGATATGCTGATCAAAACTTTGCGCCCCTGAAGAGTTTTTTCCTTTTTCAATGTAAGTGTAAATCTCTTTTGTTTTTGCCGGATCCAAAATGGACTCTTTAATACCAGGATTATTTAACATAATTTCCTGAGCAGCTACGCGCCCCTTCCCATCACTGGTTTTAAGGAGACGTTGAGAAATCGTAGCATGGAGGTTATCTGCAATTCGCACCCTTACCACACTCTGCTCCTCTGGAGGAAACATTGAAATCAATCGACCGATGGTACTGAGTGCATCTGTAGTATGAACGGTTCCGAAAACTAGATGACCAGTTTCAGCAGCCTTTAGAGCGATAGAGATCGTTTCTGCATCTCTCATCTCCCCGATGAGTATGATATCTGGATCTTGTCTAAGGGCGGATCTCAATGCAGAGGCGAAATCACTAGTATCCTGACCAATTTCTCTCTGAGTAATTCGCGCCTTAATAGGTGTATGAACGTACTCCACCGGATCCTCTAGAGTCAAAACATGGACCGCAGAAGTTTTATTTATATAATTTATCATGGCCGCAAGTGTGGAGCTTTTACCTGACCCCGTAGCTCCCGTGACCAGTACTAGGCCAGCATTGGCCTCGGCTATTTTATTTATGACGGCAGGAAGCTTGAGTTCCTCAGTGGTGGGAACCTTATCACTAATAAGTCGCAAAATGATTCCGAGCTTCCCTTGATACCGCATTAAATTGTAACGAACACGACAAACTTTAGGGACTGAAAATGAACCATCATGCTCTTTAATAGTATCAAGCTTCTTTAAAACTTCCTGATCCTTGATCATTAGGGAGCATACAAGTTTCAAATCATCATTGGTGAGTGGATCAAATTTAACTGGAACTAAATCCCCTCTTAGCCTAAAGCAGGGTTTCTCATCTGTTCTCAAATGAATATCACTAACTCCAGAAACGGAGGCCGACTTGATAATACTGAGAAAGGCTTCTTTACTGAGTGCCATTAAATTTCTTTTGTTACGATGTACTAAATCTTTATCGTATAAATTACTGAAAGGTTTAATCAGTGGGCATATCCCGACAAAAAAGATCAAGTGAATATTCGAACTGTTTGATCCGAAAAGGTAGAAATGGGAATATTCTGGGACACAGAAAAAGTTTTTATAGATGGTGATGAATATTTTGATCACCTCATTGCAGATATAGATCAGGCGAAATCCCTGATTACCGTCGAGATTTATATCTTTAATAATGATCATCTAGGTTTGAAAATTGCAGAGCATCTAATTGAGGCACAAAAGCGCGGTGTAAAAGTTGAAATCATAGTCGATGGTATTGGAAGCTACAACTTTTACGATAAGTTGCATGGACTTTTTACTTCCTCCCAAATTAGGGTGAAAGTTTTTCATCCCCTTCCCTTTTTGCATCCTTTTTATGGAAAACTTCCTTTTAGAAAAAAAATAAGTGCTTTTGCCTCAAGACTCTGGAAATTAAATCAAAGAGATCACAGAAAAATTATAACAATAGACTCCTCCATTATGTATACAGGGAGTTTTAATTTTACAGCTGAGCACACTAGCTATTATCAAGGCAAAAAATGGAAAGACATGGGTGTTCGTGTGACAGGTATTAATGTCCAAATTGCTTTGCTCTATTTTAAAAAAATCTGGAAAATAAAAGATTACTTTCAACACCGTAAACTTTTAAGGAAATTGAAATTAAAGGATTCAAAATATTCCCTACTGCGCTTAAATCACTCTCTTATTAAGCGGCGTTTCTACTATAAAGACTTAATTCAAAAACTAAATCGATCTAAAAAACAAGTGTGGCTTGTGACTCCATATTTTATCCCTACTCCTGCGCTTATTATTGCTCTGGGAAAAGCAGCAGTAAGAGGAGTAGATGTGAGAATATTAATTTCTGCCGAAACAGATGTTAAAGTGTTCAAGACACTTAAGTTTTTCTATCTTCCATTTCTTATAAAAAGAGGGGTAAGGGTTTTCGAATATGTAGAAACTGTCCTTCATGCTAAAATATTTATGATTGATGACTGGGTGACAGTTGGTTCAAGTAATCTAAATCATCGGAGTATTTTACACGACCTAGAGGTTGACCTTTCTATACAAGATCCGAAGAATATAGAAATAATCAGGAAGGACTTTATATCGTCCACGAGTTCCGAGATTGAATTAACAGCAATTCATTTACAGAGAAGAAGCCTTATTGATAGATTTCTATCTCGTCTTTTTTATTTGATAAAATATTGGTTTTAAATGAAGATAAGAATCCTTTCGTACAATATTCATAAAGGTTTTAACATCGGGAATACGACATTTGTTCTCGAACAAATCAGAGCAGCGATGAGAGACATCGATGCAGATATACTATTTCTACAAGAAGTTTTAGGTGATCACCAAGGACTTAAATGGCGCATTCCAGACTGGCAAACAGCGATTCAATTTGAATATCTTGCAGATACTGTTTGGCCTCACTATGCCTATGGAAAGAATGCTGTTTATTCCGAAGGCCATCATGGGAATGCGATTTTAAGCAAGTTTCCCATTATTGACTGGGCAAATAAAGACATAAGTACCAATAGATTCGAACAAAGAGGTTTTTTAAAGGCCAAGATTCAAATACCACAATTAGAAAGAGAGCTCATTTTATCAAATACTCACCTTAATCTTATGCAAAGTGGGAGGAACACTCAGGCATCAATTATAATTGATGAACTTAAAACAGAATCTGAGACACCATGGCTACTCATTGGAGACTTTAATGACTGGAATAAGAAAATTTCAAAGCGTATCGAGCAAGAATTAAATGTAATTGAAGCTTTTAAACACCTGCATGGTGATTATCCTGCAACTTTTCCAAGTTTCATGCCAGTTCTTTCACTAGATCGAGTTTTTTTAAATAAGATAAAAATTATAAGAGCTGAGACTTTAAGTTTTGGAATCTGGAAAAAACTTTCGGACCATCTTCCCCTTTTTATTGAAATTGAGATATTAGATTAATTGATCGAGAACTTATGTCCCTTTGAAAAAGCATAACATTTTCCAATAAACCTGATCTCATCACCTCTCACAACAATCCCTGCACCATCAGGACAGGCATAAATAATTTTCTCAGATGACTTGGTATATTTTTTAAAAACAGCATCGTAACGACTAGAATTTTTAAAATGCGGAAAAAAATGAAAATTAACGAGATTAAGAGACGATAGATTTTTTAAATTTACGGCATTTTCATCGCGATCAAATTCAGGATAGGCAGCCATCTCAATATTCTCAGTCATCATTATGGCCCCTGCTGATAGGCCTGTTAGAATTCCACCTCTTTCAGCAAAAGTCTTCAATTGAGGGATAAGCTTTGCTTTTCTAAGGGCATGAAGGAAATAGAACGTATTTCCACCGGCCATATGAATTGCATCACTACGCATAACTTCTTGAAAAAGAATTTTATCAAAAGGGACATCGACCGGGAAATGAATGAAACGGGTGATTTTAAATTTTGAATAATGTCGAACGAATGATTTAAATTCCTGTTCTGAAAGGTAAGATGAAGAGGGAATAAAAGTTACAACAGGATTTTTTTTCCCAATTAACTCTACAAAAGAACGATCAAGACTTTCATTTTCCTTGTCATCCCCACCACTATAGAAAACAAGATTCATATCCCCTCACGGCACTCTCGAACAATAGATGAAAAATTTTGCATTAAGTTCTTATGCCGTTCCGGGGTTTTTGTCGATACTGTTTTTTTATCGGGATTAAGATTTTGATAAGTCGCAAACTGCTGAGTAAGATCAAATAAGTCCTCTGGAGACAACTTTGGTCTGAGTTTTTTCACCTTTTGAACAATATAAGTGATTGAATCACCCGTAACTCGGTCAAACTTATTGATCACAGAAGATCTCATCGTTAACTCAAGGAGCTGTTGACTGAGGGGTAAGTTTAGATCTTTTTCAAGAGAATGAATAAGAGACAAATAAGTTGCTTGAAAGCGATGAATCTGTTTTTTACGGATTTCAGTCAACTTAAGATCACTTTTTCGTGCATAAGAAGATTTAATGATTTCCAAAAACTCTTCATTACTTAGATTGTTTACACCTTTGGCGAGATAGAGCTGTGGTAATTCTCGTAAAATATCTCTCATGCAAAAAATGGCATCACGATTTACACCATCAGGAACTTTGTAGAGCCCTCTTTTGGATTTTGAGCGTTCAAAATAACTGAATACTTTTCGAAATTTTGTTACTTTTGACTGATGACTTTTTAACAGAAGCTCAACATGCGTCTTCTTAAATCCAATCCTATGCATGAGGTTGCGATTTTTTGATTCAATGAAATGCTTATCAAAAAGCTGCATGATGGGATGTTTTTTAAAGTGAGACAAAGATTTCTTTTTCTTACTTGATAAAAAGTCGGCGATTTGAATAAAGCACTGAACAATATAACGTGCTTTTTGCTTCTGCTCGAGAATTGTAGTTGAAAATCGCTGGACATCATCATATCGATACTCAGCGTGAAAAAGACCAAACTGACGAATAGATCCGTAATCAATAATTCCGCCATCCATTAATATGTTATCGCCATCCCAATCCAGCCAGCAAAAGATGTATTCATCTTCAAATTTGGCAGATGTTTCAGCAAAACTTCGAGCAACCTGAGTCGCAAGATAATAGTATTTTTCTTTTTCACTTTTAAAACTT
>CANHJD010000094.1 GCA_947461145.1 Bacteriovoracaceae bacterium | reverse complement strand
CTAATTTTCGTGGGATAATAAATTTACATAACCTCATATGAGAGGTTATTTGATCCCGGTTAGATATGCGCAGGAGGTGCTATGTCCGACAAGAAGTCCGAAGCTGTTAATAACTTCCCATTGCTTCCATTAAGAGATGTCATCATCTTTCCACACATGGTAGTTCCTCTTTTTGTAGGGCGAGAGAAATCTATCTCTGCTCTAGAGAAAGCTGCAAAAAACGGTAATGAATTATTTCTAGTAACACAGAAAGATGCATCCGTTCTAAATCCAGAGCGTGAAGATGTTTACGATATCGGTACGGTTGTTAGTATCATTCAGATGCTACGACTACCGGACAACACTGTAAAAGTGCTTATCGAAGGTAAGTATCGTGCAAAGATTAAATCTTTCCGCTGCGAGAATGACGGCTACTACTCTGATGTAGAGAAGTGTGCTGACGTTGTCGAGAGTGATGTTGAAGTTGAAGCTTCAATGCGCTCTGTGAAAAATATTTTTGAGCAATATGTAAAACTCAATAAGCGCATTCCTCCTGAGCTTCTCATGAGTATTTCTTCAATCAATGATCCAAGTCGTCTTGCGGATATCATTGTTGCTCACTTAACAATGAAGATCCCTGAAAAACAAGATATCTTGAATGCAGTTAACGTTGATACTCGTTTGCAACTTCTTCTTGAAAAAATGCAAGGAGAGATCGAGATCATTAACGTTGAGAAGAGAATCCGTTCTCGTGTGAAAACACAAATGGAAAAATCTCAAAAAGAATACTATCTGAATGAGCAAATGAACGCGATTCAGAAAGAGCTTGGTAACAAAGATGAAAAATCTGATGTCGCTGAGATGGAAGAAAAGCTAAAAGCTAAAAAGATGCCTGACGATGCTCGAGAAAAAGCATTCAAGGAGCTTCGCAAGCTAAAGTCTATGTCTCCTATGTCTGCTGAGGCAGCAGTGGTTCGTAACTATATTGATTGGATGATTTCTCTTCCATGGGATGAGTATACTCAAGATGATAATTCTGTAGCTAAAGCCAGAGAGATTCTTGATAACGATCATTACGGTTTAACAGATGTTAAAGAACGTATTGTTGAGTATCTTGCGGTTCGTGCTCTAGTTAAAGATGACACTCGCGGAACACTTCTTTGTCTTGCTGGTCCTCCAGGAGTGGGTAAGACATCAATTGCAAAATCGCTTGCTGAGTCTTTAGGACGTAAGTTTGTTCGAATTTCCCTTGGTGGAGTTCGTGATGAAGCTGAGATCCGTGGTCACCGTCGTACATACGTTGGTGCTATGCCAGGGAAAATTATCCATGCTCTTAAAAAAGCTGGAACATCAAATCCGGTAATCCTTTTGGATGAGATTGATAAGATGAGTTCTGATTTTCGTGGAGATCCAGGAGCAGCAATGCTTGAAGTTTTGGATCCAGGTCAGAATAAAACTTTCGGCGATCACTATATTGAATGTGAGTATGACCTTTCAAAGGTGATGTTTATCATGACGGCCAACGATCTTGGAGCAATCCCAGGTCCTCTTCGTGACCGTATGGAAATCATCCATATTGCAGGTTATACGCCTGACGAGAAACAGGTTATCGCGAAGAAGTACCTTCTTCCAAAGGCTGTTGAGTCTCATGGATTACATAACTATCCTGTGACTGTTACAGATAAAATGTATTCAACAATTGTTCGTGGTTATACGAAAGAAGCTGGTGTTCGTGAGCTTGAGCGCTTGATGAATACTATCGCTCGTAAGATTGCAACAGAGGTTGTTACTGAAGACATTAAAGAAGGTCGCAAGTTTTCTGTAACAGACAAGAATATTGAAAAATATCTTGGGCCAATTAAGTTCGATCGTTCTCCGATCGAAGAAAAGCCTCAAGTCGGTCTTGTGAATGGTCTTGCTTGGACTTCTGTTGGTGGTGAGCTTCTAAATATTGAAGTAGTCACTGTTCCAGGTAACGGAAAAATCCAAGTCACTGGTAACTTGAAAGAGGTAATGAGAGAGTCTGCTTCAGCTGCACTTTCTTATGTAAGATCTATTTCAAATCGTATTGGTGTGGATCATGAATGGTATACAAAAAATGATATTCATATCCATGTACCAGATGGTGCAACTCCAAAAGATGGTCCTTCAGCAGGGATCACTATGGCGACAGCTCTAACATCTGCGATTGCTAATATTCCTGTTCGTCAGGATGTAGCCATGACAGGTGAGATTTCGCTTCGTGGACGTGTTCTTCCTATTGGTGGTCTAAAGGAAAAAATTCTTGCTGCTAAACAGGCAGGAATTACTACTGTGATCATTCCCGACAAGAACAAGAAAGATCTGGTGAAAATTCCTGAAGAGATCTTGAATGGAATTGAGATTCGCCCGGTAACTGAAGCGGAAGAAGTTCTAAGAGTTGCTTTGAATCTTTCTAAACCAGAAGAATTCATGAAAGCTCGAGCACTTAAGGTGCTAGATGGCGAGGCCAACTTAGAAGTGGCTAACTAAAAAAACCTTCAAAAACCCGGCTTCGGCCGGGTTTTTTTATTTGACAATAATCCACCAGATACCTAATATGAGTCCTCACAATAAGTATGGGCGTTTAGCTCAGCTGGGAGAGCGCTACCCTTACAAGGTAGATGTCGGGGGTTCGATCCCCTCAACGCCCACCATATTTATTTCAAATCCCTTTAATTTACCGCTCTGCATTAAGTCAAATGATCATTTACATATTTCTAGTTATTTAGGTTGGCTAGGTATAGGATTATTATGTCTCTAATAATAATATTTTTAAGGGATTAATGAAAAGATCTGTCGTAATTATTGAAGATGAGAAAGATATTGTAGAAACTCTGAAGTTTTTTTTAGAAAAAAATCAGTTTGAGGTCGTTCCTTATAATTCTGCCGAAGAATTCTTCACAGCAAAAAATAGACCTGACTTTGGTGTATATTTAGTCGATTGGAATCTTCCTGGAATCAAAGGGACAGATATTATTAAGACAATTAGGCTGAAGGATAAACTTTCTCCTATTTTTATGATCTCTGCCTACAGCAACCCAGATCAAATTGTTGAAGGTTTGCGATCAGGGGCCGATGACTATCTCACGAAGCCTTTTAATTTTGATGAATTAATGGTTCGTATAACAAATGCTCATAGTAAGGTGAATCATCTTCAAGAGAATCTCATGAATATCGGGATCAAGCTTATCCCTGAAGCCCATTCTGTAATCAAAGATGGGGTTATAGTGAGTTTAACTTCTCGTGAGTTTATTATTTTTAAGCATCTCTATGAGAATCAGGCGACACCTAGTTCGCGAGATCAACTCATTGAGCAGTTTGAAAAAGACATGGAGATGACGGCCAGGAATATTGATGTGCACATTTTTGCTCTAAGAAAAAAAGTAGGCAAAATCAATATTGGGATCGAGACAGTATGGGGGACAGGCTATAAGCTTGTCGTCTAAAACAGCATCCTTAACTCCAATTCAAATCTCGCAACCTTTGGGACATTTTTTCCTGCAACTGTTTGAACAACATTCATATTAATCTGTGCCGGAAGAAGAAATTTCTTTTTCATGAAAGGCTGAATTGAAGAAACAGTAGTGGTTAACTGCACTTGGTGTTCCATTTTATCGGAGTTATAACCAAGATATTTGTCAGCTTCAGTTTGCTCTGAGGTGTACTGGCTCGGCATCTGATAAAGAACTCTATAGGTTGGAGTAAATGACAGCCAATCATTAACGGCAATATTGCTGTTTATCATCCAATTAATTTTATCCCCGTATTTTACTAGAAACTCACTTTTTTCAGACGAGAGTGTAAAGTCTCTGCTTGTAGGAACACGGAGTCTTTTGGTTG
Source organism: Bacteriovoracaceae bacterium (assembly GCA_947461145.1). GTDB lineage: Bacteria > Bdellovibrionota > Bacteriovoracia > Bacteriovoracales > Bacteriovoracaceae > Peredibacter. The sequence continues at coordinate 6,289 of CANHJD010000094.1, read as the reverse complement.
TAGGAGCTTGATAAGTATAGCGAAGAGTTGTTCCAATATTTAAGTAGTCATTGACGACATATCCAGATGCGAATTCTGTGAATAAATCAAATTGTCCGTCACCGAAGCCAACATCTTGAAGAATATCTGGATCATCCTGACGACCTGTAGGAAGAATCAATCCAGGATAAACCATTAATCCCCAGATCCCGCGGTCTACAACTTTGGCCATGAGTCCAGTTTCCATATCGCCATAACCGGCGCCATACCAGTCTCCAAGAGGCTTATAACCATAATGATTTGTAATAAAAGATTGAACAGTTCTCTCATCCGCATCAATCATTGATCTTAAATTTGCAGCAAGTGTTGCATCTAAAACGCCACCATTGTTTTGCTCAAGATATTCTGCCGCAGCTGCGTATGTGTTACCTTTCGTACGCTGAATTTTAGCTTGGACTTGCGCTTTATAGTAGGCAACTTCAGCATAAAACATCACTTTATCAGTGAGACCATATCCAAAACCTGAGCCCTGAACATTAAATTGTGCAGAGGCATCTACTTTATATTCACCAACAGAAAGATCTTTATAAACACTGGCCGGAAAAGCTTGTTGAAGAGTTCCGCCAAAGGCCGGAATTTTATCTAGTGTTGCTGCATCCACTTTAAATTGTGTGCCTAATGAGGACTCTGAACGAAACTGATTAAAATTTGAATTCACCTTATTGGTCACAACGTTTCTGTAGCCAATAATTCGGACACCCTTTGGGAGTGTTTTCCAGGCCTGAGCAGAAGCAGAAAGTGAAGCGCTGAGAGCTAAAGCGGTCAGGATCCATTTCATGGTTATTTCCCCAAATTGATGATGAAGTTGTGAAGATTTTACATGAGGATCGGGTTGGTATAAAGAAATGACACGGTGCTATGTAAAAAGGATAGGGTGACTGTTATATTTTTTGCATCGTGCCTATAATATGTAAAAAGACCGTTAAAACAGATATTTAGAGGTACCATGCTTAAACAGATTTTGTTTTTTGCCATTATAGCTTCTCTTACCTCATGCGGACAAAAGAGCATTATCAAAGCAGACATTAAATCTGAGACTATGGCAGAGGCCTATGGGGATGGGCAATATGTAATTAGGCCTCTTTTCATGCCTTTATCAGATCAGGCAATTTCGGCATTCGATTCACCGGTAGAAAAAGTTGATTTTATTGCCGGTGGGCTCGCTCGGATGTTTTTAAATTTAGGGGCTTCAATGGGTTTAGGGCGCGCTCAGCTCACACTTGTTCAGCCAGTTCCAGAAATTCCGACAGATGTTATTAAGGGCGCAAAAATCAAGCGTCTCTTCTTTTTTATAAAACCAAAGAAAGGGGAGAGTCGTTGGTCGACTTGGTTTAATAAATACATTCGCGGTCAAGGTGACATCACTTTTGATTTCTTAGATAAGATGGCCTTAAAACTTACTTCGCATCGACAAGAAAAATTTGAATCCTGGTATCCAAGCTTTGATTATAAAGGTCTAAAGAAAAAAGACTTTACTCCCTTACAGGCCCTCTTTGAGAAAAAAGAACTTTTTGACGAGTCGGTTAATTTAGAAAAAGAAAACTCACTTGTTATTCTTAAATATGATCAGGCAAATAAGTTAAAGTATTTAAAAAATAATCAGTATGGAGCGACTTATATTGTTTATACAAAAAAACCTGCCCAGACTAAAAAATATCTTTTAAATCATCCTCAGTTTAAGGATTACTTTGAGCAAATTCATATGCTCAATGAAACTCTTGTCGTAGAACTCAAGAAAGATCCAATTGTTGAAGAGGGCTTTAGAGTTGTTTTGTCCGAACAAGCTGAGTTAGTTGATGAGTTTAAAATTGATTTGATAGAAGAATGCTCTGAGCAGACGTGTCTTGATGTAAAAGTTCCTGACGTCGATTTGCTTCCGCTTATTGTAAAGGGGAATGCACTCAAAATTGATGCTTATATTAACGCAAATAAAGCACCCGATTCTTTCCAATTAGAGGGCTTTATGGAGTTTGAGGTTAAGCTTAAGTTAACTTTCTAGTGGTTAAAGTTAACTTCAATATCAATGGCGTACTTCTTTCCGTATTCAGTCAGAATGCTTTTAACTTCTGAGACAGAGTAGACGACGCCAACAACACTAACTTTCGTATTAATCATGTCGATTTTGCAATTATTCTCACATAAAAAATCAGCAGCATAAGCTTCAAAGTTTTTAAGTGGCGCTTTGTTTTGAAAGTCTGCATAAAAGCGAAAGAAATCTTCAATTTTTTCCCGAAGTTTAGCAATTAGTTGCTCTTGAGATTCTTTTTGGAGATTATATGTAAAGATTGAAGAGTTTTTAGACTTTCCATTAAAGGCAAGTTTAATGACTCCTGTGGACTTTATTCTTAAAGTATTTTGAAAACAAACTGGGCAATACATAATTAAATTATACCCCAGGAATTCTGTCGAGGAAGGAAAATTTTTATGAACAATGAGTTTAGAGATATTTTATCGTTTGATGGGACTCCAATAAAATGCCAGATTCGTGAGACTGGAAGCAATAAATGGTTGATCGTTACTCACGGTCTTGGAGAGCATCTGGGAAGGCATGAGTTCTTTTTAAAACTCTTCTCACAGAATTTCAATATCGCGATTTATGACCTGCGGGGGCATGGAAGAAGTGGTGGTAGAAAAGGTTGGGTAGAAAATTTCAGTGATTTTGCTAAAGATTTGAATGCTGTTATTCATTATCTTCAAAAAAACTTTAATCTTGAAAAGTACATTCTCTTCGGTCACTCTATGGGTGGACTTATTGTTTCAGATTACATGCAAAATCATGCTAAGGATGATCTTTACCCTGAGAAGGTTTTCTTAAGTTCACCGGCCGTTGCAGCTCCAGGACTGATGGGCCCTGTTTTTAGTAATTCTCCGCGCTTTTTTTTGGATCTCTTGACCAAGCTTCCAACTATACCTGTTGCTAAAGTTTTAGATTTAAGAAAGCTTTCACACGATGCTCGAGTTTATGAAAGCTATGTGAAGGATGAGTACACTCAGTTAAAGATTCATACAAAACTTTATCTTGAGGTTACAAAAGCCTCTCGAGAAATTTTCTCCCGCCCTCTAAGAATTAGGTGCCCACTGTTTTGCGCTATTGGAACAGAAGATGCTTTAGTTCATCCAAAAATAATGATCAAGTACTTCTCAGAAATTGAGAAGAATGCCCAACTCAAAGTTATTGAGGGAGGCTATCACGAACTTCACAATGAAATTGAGAAATATAAGAAGCCCTATATCAACTTCCTTAGACAGTCCCTAACTGGACTTGCCTTTGAATGATTCTAATTTTTTAATTCTCTCTAGTGCCGGTGGATGAGAGTGATAAAAAGTCGAATAAAGAGTGTCTGTCACCACAGGACTCGCATTTTGTTGATAGAGCTTTAATAATCCCTGTATCAGGTCATCCGGGTTTGTTTCTTTAGCTGCATAAGCATCAGCTTCAAATTCCCTTCTTCTCGATATCCAAGAGCTTAAAGGTGAAAACCAGAAAGTATACAGGGGAATGACCTGACTGAATAATAGCAATAGAAGACCTGGTGATTCAAATTTCATAAAGTGACCTTTAAAAAACCATTCTTGGTGGGCAAGGAAACTCATAAGCCAAAAACCAAGAAAAGACATGGCAATTGATGCGATCATGGATTTTGGAATGTGTTTGAGTTTCATATGTCCTAATTCGTGTGCCAGGATGGCTAGAATTTCGGAGTTCTGAAGTTGCTTGAGAAGAGTATCAAAGAAAACAACTCTCTTCTTTTTTCCAAAACCAGTGAAGTAGGCATTTCCATGTGAGCTTCTAGTTGAAGCGTCCATGACAAAAATTTCCTTAGCGTTAAGACCTGCTTTTTCAACAAGTGAAGTGATTCCAGATTTTAATTCCTCCTCTTCTAGTGGAGTAAACTTATTAAAGAGAGGGGCAATAAGTGTTGGATAAATCCAAATGAGAAAAAACTGAAAACCCGTCATGAGTGCAAAGCTTGCGACCCACCACCAAGACCCCAAGGCACTAAAAAGGAAAATGAGTGAATAGAGAAGTGGGATTCCAATAAGTCCGGACAATAAAAGGCTTTTCAAAATATCAATAATAAAAATTTTAGGAGTCGACTTGTTAAAACCAAACTTTTCTTCAAGAACAAATGTGGAGTATAGAGACCATGGGAGATTAAATAAAAATTGAAGCAAACCAAAAATAACAAGAAACATCACATCGCGATGAATCCCCTCAAATGAGAAGATTTGAAAAAGCTTCTCTGCTCCTCTAAAAGGAAACCAATACATTAGCAGAGCTGCGTCATATATAAGATGCCATTGAGAAAGTTTTAGCTTTGCCGTGGAGTACTTGATGGCTTTTTGGTGATCCTCATTTGTAAGGAAGTGGCTGAACTCTGCAGGTGGGGTGAGAGCATTTTTTTCGTATGTTTCCAATTGTCTTCTCGTGAGATAAATTTCTACAAAGTGATTTACCACAACGAATATGATGAAGATGACTTGAGTGTAATAAGAAAATAGGTTCGACATTGTATGATCCAAGTAAAAAGTTTTTTTGCAAAAAATGATCTTCGAAATTTCACCTATCTTATCTGGGATAAAAACTCAGGAAGTTCTTGGGTCATTGATCCCTTTGATGATAAGGCGATAATTGATTATATCAAAAAACATCAGCTAGTCTTGAGAGGAATTTTAAATACCCATCAACATTGGGATCATGTTAGGGGAAATGCTGGACTTAAATCCTTATTGAACTGCTCAGTAATGGGGAAAGAGTGTAGCCCTCTGGAGCTCATTGAGGGCCATAAATTAAGATTTCTAGAAACACCAGGGCATACATTAGATCACCAGGCTTTTATTTGGGAGCATGGACATAAACACCAATGTCTTTTTTCAGGTGATACGCTTTTTAATAGTGGGGTAGGAAATTGCAGAGATGGTGGTGATGTTGATAAATTATTTGACACGACTAAAACGCTTTTATCTCTTGGAGACGAAGTCGTTTTATTTCCTGGTCACGATTATGTTAAAAAAAATTTACTTTTTGCTAAAAGTTGTGAGCCAGAGAACAGAGATATTGATAAAGCTATTTACAGACTTCAGGCAGCAAATCCCGAAGATGGCCTTGGTTGGACCCTTGGAGATGAGAGGAAGGTGAATCCATTTTTGAGGCTAGATTCCCATGAAATTAGACAAAAGTTGCTTTCCCCTGAAATGGGGCTTGATGATGAGTTTCAAATAGAGAGACACTTATTTAGAAAATTACGACAGCTCCGAGATAATTGGTAAAAAGGAAGATTTATGGCAAAAAAAATTGCAAAGAAGACAACAAAAAAAGTGACAAAAAAAGCCGTGGCCAAGAAGGCAGTAACAAAAAAAACTGTCACAAAAAAAGTGGCTCCTAAAAAAACCGTTAAGGCTTCAAAAAAGTCTTCCTCTCTTAGTGTTGGGGGTCTTGCTCCAGACTTCACTTTAGAAGATCAAAATGGAAAAAAAGTCTCACTCAAGGACTTTCGTGGACAAAATGTCGTTGTTTATTTTTATCCCAGGGCCATGACTCCAGGATGCACAGTTCAGGCCTGTAGCCTGAGGGATAGTAAGTCTAAGCTTCATTCTGCTAAAATTGTTGTTCTTGGGATAAGTGCTGATCCTGTAAAGAAATTGAAACAATTTGAGGAAAAGGACAAACTTAATTTTACTTTGCTTTCTGATCCTGACCATAAGGTTTGTGAAGCCTACGGAACTTGGGGACTTAAAAAGTTTATGGGAAGAGAGTTTATGGGGATTTTAAGACAGAGTTTTCTCATCAATGCTGAAGGCAAGATTATTCATATCATGGATAAGGTAGACACAAAAACTCATCATGACGAAGTTCTTAAGGCATTTGCTCATCAGTAATCGTTTTTTCTTCTAGGACATCCAGGCGGATTTCTGCCTGGAGTCTTTTGATAAGTGCATTTAAATCTTCTCGCCACTCAATAGGGCATCTAACTTCAATATCTCTGTATTGGCCCTTTAGGGAGTCATCTACGGTTGAATAAAAACACATACCTTCATTGGACTCAAAGGTGAAATAGACAAAATAGGCCTCATCCTTAGGAGTTCTGAGGAGAAAGTAGTAGAGCGTTTTGGTATCCTTATATGTGCGCAGCATAGTTTCCTTGACGAAAAGAGATTAGGAATTAAAATAAAAGAGAGGGAAAGTCAAAAAATTTAAGAAGTTATGTCACGGAGGACGCTTTGAAATCTGCTCTAATTCCCATGATGG
>CANHJD010000093.1 GCA_947461145.1 Bacteriovoracaceae bacterium | reverse complement strand
GGGCACCCCCATCAGGTAACGAGTGGATGCGTGATTTTAGATTACTGATGACAGTATTATTTGTGAGCGCCGATACATTAGACTGGGTAAAACAGAACACAACTACCCAGAGTAGGCATTTGCCTATCATAAATTCCCCTAGCAACCGATGTTTTGATTCTTTTCGTCAGGTATTAAGAAAACTTGAATAAATTAGTCAAAAACATGCAAATTCAAAAAGTTAAGACTTTTTTAAAATGGCTTGAATGGAGGGAGAGAGTCTGGACGTAGGGAAGAATGTCTTCCTGCTTGCCTTGGGGGAGGTCTTTAAAAGGATAAATATGCTCCTCCGGGACATAACGAAAAGTGAAATTGATTCTCCGTGTGTTGAAGTCCGCAATTTGAGGGCCGATTTTTTCCTTCCGCTTATCTTCAACTCTTTGCACTCGGTGAAAGGTTTTATTTTTCCATTTGTCCCCAGCAAAAATTTGCAGAGACGAATCTTCAAGCCATTGAGAGAAAACTATATTTTCCTCGGCTGACTGTCCCTTCCCATTCACAAATTGGAAGAAGGCACGATCCCCAAGGGAAAGTGATCCAACTGGCCCAGGTTCAAAGTCCTTGTGCTCACCAACTCTGGCACGATCAACCCACTTATCCTCTTCAAGCTTACTGCCATAGAAGTTAATCAAGCAGGTATTTAGTTTCCATTTTTCTGGGATAAAACTTTTTGGAAATTGTTTTCTCGCTATAAACTCAATTCGATCGACAATCTTTTGCAGTTGGAGTGGATAAGTTTCTGCTCTCACACACCTATGAAGTATTCCCTTTGGTGGATGATAGTAATCCAAGCAAGCAAACTGCCAATTTCCAAGCCAGTAAACTGGTCTTAAAAGTGGCCGCTGTTTATCACCCTCTGGAGGAGGATTATTTTCAGAAAATCTCATTTCCCAAAGAGGAACTAAAGTTGCCAGCCAGTCTAATAACTGCGCTCGCTCTTTTCGGTCAATAAAGGGGAATTGATAGTAGAGGCCTGTGGGTAAATGTTTATTTTTCATCAAAAAAATCCATTAAGGCCAAGGGCAAGGGAGTTTTATCCCAATAAAGTGAATACTTCTCTTTTATTTCCTGATTTTCTTTTTCCTCATCGATTATTGCTTTATCTCGTGCTTCTAAAATTTCTTTCTCAGAAAAACACTCTGCTCCGGCCTTTAATTCGGAATGATGGGAATTAAAAGCAAGGCAACCATAAGGCTTAACTTCTCTTGGGAGGGGACAGCCAAGTTCTTGGTGATTGAAAAACGGACAGGTATAGGTTCTTCTAAGGAAGCTTTTTTTTCCATTTCCCAGTTGCTGATCTAGTCTAAATTTTCCAATTGTCTCTTTACACTTGTTCTTTAGGGATTCATCAAATTGATTGTTCTCTTTGAGGTAAGTCACTAGCTCGAGGGCCTCAATAGGTGTGACCATCATTGAATTCGCCTCATAGGTGCAACACGTTCCTGCGCAACCGTGACAGCTGAATCCTCGGCTTTCAAGCTCATCCATTTTCTCAATCAGAATTTTTCTTCGTTCATAGGGCGTCATAGGGGCAAAATATGTTTCTCGGCTTTGTTCGTCAATAACCCCATATAATAATTAGCTTGATGCGGAGCCGTTAATGTAATTTTATTGATATGTTTCAGGTTTACGAAAACAGTCAGATTTAGTACTAAATATGTTCGTAATTTTTTTAAATTTCTTAGGGAGATCATCATGATGGATTCTTGGTTGAGCACGTGGATTAAAACTCCAGTGATCTTTGGTGTGCTGGCACTTGTGGTCGCAACCTATTTCTACTTCAAAGTTATGAAATTAGGAAAAGGAACAGAAACAATGGAGCGTATCGCGGGTTATATTCGCGAAGGCGCTATGGCCTTCTTATTCAGACAGTACAAAGTACTCGCTGTATATGGAGTTGTTGTTGCTGCTTTGATCGGATATGGTCTTGGTGGACTAGCGGCTTTCTCCTTTGCTCTAGGTGCCTTCCTTTCGCTACTTGCTGGCTTCATCGGTATGAAAGCTGCAACTTATGCTAACGTAAAAACAACACAAGCTGCTCGTCAAAATTCAAAGCCTCTTGCGCTTCTCACTGCACTTGATGGTGGAGCGGTAATGGGTCTTTCTGTTGCTGGTCTAGGGGCTATCGGTCTTGGGGTTATTTATATCTATTTCAAAGATTCTGGAGATAAAGTTCTTTCAACTGTTCTTCACTCTTTTGCTGTAGGTGCCTCATCGATTGCTCTTTTTGCTCGTATCGGTGGTGGTATTTATACTAAAGCTGCTGATGTGGGTTCAGATATCGCTGGTAAAGTGATTGAAAACATTCCTGAAGATGATCCTCGTAACCCTGGAGTTATCGCAGATAACGTCGGAGATAACGTTGGTGACGTTGCTGGTATGGGTGCTGATATTTATGAGTCTATGGTTGCTGCAATTGTGGCTGCCATGGCGATTGCTATCACTTCATCTGAGCTTCCAATGCTTCTTATTAACGGTGATATGGATATGAATAAGCTGTTAGCGATTGGTCTACCACTTGTTCTTTCAGGTGTTGGTCTGGCTGTTTCAATTGTTTGTATTTTCATTGCTCGAATGATGAAAAATATGGATCCTGCCAAGGTTCTTCGTGGTGCTCTTATTTTCCCACCGATCGTTCTTGCTATCGTTGCTTATGTTATTATGAATGTTCTTGGTATCACTCAATCTGTAACAGCAGTTCTTACTGTTGGTGCTATTGGTGGAACTATCATCGGTCTAATCACTGATTACTATACTTCTTCTACTCCTGTTGCTCGTATTGCAGAATCTGCTAAAACAGGCGCAGGAACAAACGTGATTCAAGGTCTTGCAGTAGGTATGGAGTCAACTGCCATCCCAATGATTGTTGTGGCCCTTGTTGCTTACCTTTCTAATAAGTATCTAGGCCTTTATGGTATTGCTCTTTCAGCGGTAGGAATGCTTGGCGGAACTGCAGTTGTAATGACTGTTGATGCTTACGGACCAATCTCTGATAATGCTGGCGGTATCTCTGAGATGTCAGGTCTTGGAGCTGAAGTTCGTGCTATTACGGATGAGCTTGATATGGTTGGTAATACAACTGCGGCCATTGGTAAGGGTTATGCAATTGGTTCTGCTATTCTTACAGTTTTAGCTCTTTTCTCGGCTTATAATATTGAAATTAACCATGTTCGTGCATTAAATGGTCTGGGTGTTGTTGAGCTCGTTCTCACAGATCCAAAAATTCTTATCGGGATTCTTCTTGGCTCAATCCTTCCTTTCCTTGTTGGTTCAACAACAATGCTTGCTGTGGGTAAAGCTGCAGGTGCTATCGTGGTTGAAATTGGTCGTCAGTTCAGAGAGATTCCAGGGCTTATGGAACTTAAAGCTGAACCTGAGCCAAAGAAAATCGTTGATATTGCAACAACTGCTGCACTTAAAGAAATGATTCTTCCAGGTGTTATCGCAATTATGGCCCCAGTACTTGTTGGATTCTTCATGGGTCCAGCTTCACTTGCTGGTCTTCTTGCTGGATCTTTAGCTGTTGGTGCGACAATGTCTCTCTTCATGGCAAACGCTGGTGGAGCTTGGGATAATGCTAAAAAATATATTGAAAAAGGCAAGCTTGCTGGTGAGAAGAAAGGTACTGATACTCATAAAGCAGCTGTCGTTGGTGATATGGTAGGAGATCCATTTAAAGATACATCTGGTCCGGGGATTGCGATCCTGATCAAGGTTATGTCAGTCGTTTCTCTTTTAATCGCTCCGCTAATTGCTCTTCTCTAAGAATCTTAATTAGGCCCACTTCGGTGGGCCTTTTAATTTCCACCAAATAAAGCTTCAAGTTGCAGAAAAATAAACGGCGTTCTTCTAAAACTCCAAAGTTTAGGAAAATCAAGTCCGGGTGTCAGGTCTAAATAGAGCCATTGCTTGTAAAGATTTCGTCGATACGTAGAGCTTAGACGGTAGTTGGAAAGAAACCACGTCCCTTCATCCACAGCAATTGAGAGGTTGGCGTTATATGAAATCGCTTCATTGATTGAGAGTTGATGAATCAGGCTCGGGCCATGAGAAGTGCCAAATTCTTTATTCGTTATTCTCCAGTCAACAATATTTCTAAAACGAAAAAGAAGGTCTTCTTGGAGAGATAAATCGGAATCTAGGGTAAGCATTTCTTCCCACGCCCGGTCACTATACCAAGAAAGTTCTTGAACAAATCTGTTCACAAATTGCCACGTTTGCCAGGTATTCCTTAAACGACCTCTCGTGAAAAACATAGGAGGTATACTGGCATTGACCCCAATGTCGGCCCGAAATTGCCAGTTCGTTTGTTTTTTTAATTCTTTTAGAGCGGCATTTTCATTCTTAATTTCTTCGGCCTTTGCCTTTTTATTAGATTTAAATTCAAAACGAAATTTCTCTTGCAGTCGTGGGAGCCTAACGTTAAAGCGAAATTGTGTCTCTGTTTGAAGTTCAGCTCTTTCTCTTACTTCATATCTTCGTCTTACCCGAATAAGACTTCTTGCTAATTCGTCGTCCGCCCTTTGGTCAGCAAAGAACGTGTCCAGTCTGTTGGCCACACGGTTGACATTAAATCCAAGAAGATCTTGAGTCGCTTCAAGTATAGGAATATTACTTTCCTCTGGCTCTTCAGCGGGTGAAGCCAAGGCCAAGACAGGCAATAAAAGTAAGATGAAAGGGAAGAGGCGCATATTCAAATTGTAGACCTTAAAAGCCTTAAGTGCCAATTTTAGGACACATATTTTTTTTAAATTTTGCGGATTCACTTATTTTAAGCTCTTGATATTGATGAAGGATTCGATTTTCACAAAAAACATCTTGAGTACGCCTCTTATAATAAGTTGTTTTTGATTTCAAGGAGGAGAATCATGAAAAACTTGCGAGCATGGATTGCTATAACTCTTGTTTTAATCACCATCTTAGTTGCTAATTTTTCTAAACAAGATGACCCATCTGATGTTGCCTTGCTTTCTATCATTAAGAACGATCAAAATAGTTTTCAGCAATTCATTCTCTCTGGAGGGAGCCTCGATCAGTCTGTCATCATAGGAAAGAGTACTGTGACTTTGGGCTCACTTCTTGTCGATTATGAGAGAGTCGAATTCCTAAAATTACTTTTAAATTTAAAGAATAAAGAGCTGGTTTTTTTAAGAGACGATAAGATTTGGGCAAGTGCCGTATCAAAAGATAATGAAGACCTATTAAAAACGATGCTCTCATTGTCACCAAAGCAATATATATATAAGAAAAAAATTGGAGAAAAAAAGAGAAGCCTCATGCATTTAGCGAGCGTTAATTGCTCCCATAAAATTTTAAAGATTCTTGAGCAAGAAGGATTTAATTGGGCCGATGAAGATGCATCAGGTGCAAGTGCACTAACCTTGGCCGCTGAAATGAACTGCCTAGAATCTCTTGATTATTGGAAACTAAAGAAAGCGAATTTCTCACAACTTGATAAAAGGGGAGTAAGTGCTCTAGAGATATTACAAAAGAAGAAGAATGCAGCCCTTGCAATATTTGCAAGCTCTCTCACTGCCCCCACAAGAAATGTTGCAGTCATAGCTAAAACTGAGAGACCCCATTCCTTTTATAAAAAACGTCACTTCCCAAAGGATCAACTCACAGAGCGTACTTCTTTTCTAGGGCCTGAGGTGAGACCTTTGGATGCAAATGATACGGCGGAGTATTCTGAATTTAGTGACTAGATATCATTTGATACTAAAACTAAAATGATCAAGAACTTTTAGTCTCAGTTTCAAGCTATCGAAATCATTGTTGCGCAAAATGATTTTAGCCTTAATATAGAGATATAAGGGGAGGAATGACATGGAAGTTATTCGTCGAACAAACGCAGAAATTGAAAAAGATATCGGAACTGTTGCCTATTTCATTCGAAAGAAAAGAAAAGAGCGAGGCATTACTCAGGAAGAACTCGCAAAGTTCTCTGGAGTTGGTTTAGCCTTTTTGAAACGTTTAGAGGGTGGAGATGAAAATTTGCACCTCGCTAAAGTCCTACTCGTCATGAGGCATTTAAACGCAGATCTTTTTCCAAAAGAGTATCAATAGCTTTATTTTTTTGTATTTCGGTTACGGTAGCGCATGTTAAGCAGCTCTACCGTAAGTGAAAATGCCATAGCAAAATAGATATAGCCTTTTGAGATATGGGCGCCAAAACTTTCTGCCACGAGCATGACCCCAATTAAGAGAAGAAATGAGAGGGCAAGAATTTTTATCGTGGGGTGCTTATCTACGAATCCACTAATTTTTCCTGCCGAAAGAAGCATGATTAGCATTGAGATCAACATGGCTACTACCATAATAGAAACTTGATCAGACATGCCTACAGCGGTGATTACTGAATCAAGTGAAAAAACAATATCTAATAAAAGAATTTGAAACAGCATCATTTTTGGATTGGCCTTCTTTTGAGATTTAGCTTCTGCGTGATGCAAGTGGATTTGAGGGTCACCCTCCACTTTGTGATGAATTTCAAAAGTTGATTTTGCCAAAAGAAATAAACCACCGCCTAAAAGAATCAAATCCCGACCTGAAAAAGTAAAACTTGCAATAGAGAAAAGTGGCTCCTTAAGAGTCATGATCCAGCTGATCGAAAAAAGAAGGGCTATTCGAATAATTAGTGCTAGAGAAATTCCTAAATTTCTGATCTTCTGCTGACTTTCCTCAGGAAGTCTTCCAACAAGAATTGCAATAAAGATGATATTATCAATTCCTAAAACAGTTTCCATCGCTGTAAGAGTCACAAGTGCAGTAATGGAGGCGCTAGTTATTTCGAACATATTTCTTTCCAATTAAAAATGTAGTTCTTTAGATTCTCTTAAACCTATTGTCCTTTGACTAGTCATTACCTGATGCTAGAATCCTAAATAGGAGCATAAAATGAAAAAAACTGGTCTTGTTGTTATTCTTCTTATCCTCTCTAGCTGTGCCTCGCGGCCTAAGCTGTATCCAAATCATAAGTTTAAAAGCGCGGGCAAAGAAGCTGCAAAGAAAGATATCGATAAGTGCTTATCTGAAGCGGAAAAATATTTAGAGAGTTCAAAAGGTAAAAAAATTGCCAAAGGTGCAGGCGCTGGAGCTGCAATAGGTGCCGCTATGGGAGCAGTTGGTGGTTTATTTTCTGGTAATGTCGGTAAAGGTTTACTTAGAGGTGGTTCTATAGGTGCTGCTGGTGGAGGAGCTGCGGGAGCGATTTCTCCGGATGAAATAAAGCGTCGATATGTAAATCAGTGCTTAGCCGAAAAGGGATATCAAGTCTTAGGTTGGGACTAGATTAAAGTTTTAGATGAGTTTTGCATTTAGCTCTCCCACCACCAAATAATCTTCCGAATTTTGTAGATGCGGCTTCGATACAAGCCTCTAAAACATCCTGTTTATCAAAAGTCTTTGGATCGAAATCAATGGTATTTCCTTCTTCATCTTTTCTTAAATCATGAAGAGCGATACTTGCCGGAAACCAGTAGTAGGCCGGGACTTTTCTTATATAGCATCTAGCTGCTTGTCTTCCACCTGATCTTTTTTCGGGCAGATTGATTCTTTCATAAAAATATTCAGTGAGGTCAGTATCAGATGAATTTATTTCAAGACAATCACTTGCACTCACACGGCCGTAAGTTTCATTTTCTATCCACTCATTTACTGTCAGAGGTTTTTTTACCTCTAGTGGATATCCTGCTTCCATCACAAACTCTTTGCCATTTTCCAGGACATAAGGGGCCACATGATACATATAACCGTGCTTATCCTTATCAGTCCAAATAGATGAACCAAAAAAAATAAAAATTTTTCCGCTATTTATATTATATTCACGAAAAAAATCGTATGCCCAAAGATGAGCGCGATTCGCACAAATAGAGCGCTCGAGGTCTAGCATGGATCTCTCCATCTTAGCGAAAAGATCTTCTTTGCGAAGGCCCCTAGATGAAAGATCAGTAAGATGATAATCAAAATCAGTTATTTCCCCCGCAGCTTCAGCAAAAGACAGAGTAAAAAACATAACAACAGAGAAAATTAAATTCATCAGAACCCTTTAAAATAGATAAAAGAATTAATCAATCTAGAAAACAGCTTCGAAAGCTGCGCGTCACATGTTTTACCTAATAAACTCAGAAGGTTGTAGCTAACCTATCAAGAAAAGTTTAAATATTTATAAATGAGGATCAACAAATGAAATATCTCCACACTATGATCAGAGTCAATCAACTACAAGAATCTATTGATTTTTATACCAGTGTCTTGGAGATGAAGTTAGTTTCTTTAACTGATTATCCTGAGGGGGAATTTACTCTTGCTTTTGTGAGTTATGGGACTTCAAAGGATGATCCTTGTATTGAACTAACTTATAATTACGGAAAACATAGCTACGAATTAGGAAATGCTTTCGGGCACATAGCCCTCGCTACAGACGACATTCAAAGAACTTGCGAAAATGTTCGTCGCGCCGGGGGTAAAATCACAAGAGAACCAGGGCCGATGAAACATGGAACGACTGTCATTGCTTTTATCGAAGATCCAAATGGTTACAAAATTGAGTTGATTGAGAGGAAATAAAAAGCAAATCACTTTTGTCTCACAAAATCCTAATTTAATAGGAAAATTTTAACAATAAAACGAGATCATTTTTCTTGAGAATTACCTAATAACAGAAGCTTAGTTTTTTGTGCAAAAATGAATTTTTTATTTTTCATTTTTTACTAATTTAAAAATAACTTCTTTCGATGAGTCCTTACCACCCGGAGGATTTATGATGAGTTGCTTTAGATTTTTTTTCCTGTTTTTTACACTCACTCATATTGCTTATGCTGAAATTAAAAATTCTGGTGACGAGGATATTTTATCATCTGTTTCTCAGAAACTTTCAGAAATTGAACAGAGGCTTAAAACTCAAAAGATCTATGTCGGTGCAACTACTCTGGATTGGCCTGAATGGGAAGATTTTAAGACGGAATTACTATTTGCTGTTGCCCATGATCCAAATGGAACGATTCAAAAAGACACTCCTGCAGAATTACATCCAACTTATCTCACTCATAAATTGAAACAAACTTGGATTGAGTTTGAGGCAAGTGCCTCAGAAATAGGTGAGCTGACAAAAGATCAGGAATGGCAAACTTTGAAATTAGAAATGGAGAAGTTTTTTAAATTCAGAGAAGAGATGCTTTATCAACCTGCGAGGGCCATTATAAAGTCAGGAGTTCTCCTAGGGAGAATTAATAAAATTAAGCAAGCTGCTTCGAATATTCTTAAAGACGAAGAAGCTGTAAAAAATGTTAGTGTGAAAATCATTAGTCCTCAGCTTGGAAAAATGTCTGAGGATCTTTCATCTTTAAATCAATCGGTTATGAGACTTAAGGAGTTAAGAAATCCTCCTAAGATAAAGCCCAGCATTTTTCAAAAAGAAAACTCTAAGCAACTTTTCTTTTTTACAGGTTTTATTTTGGTAACCGCACTCTTTCTAAGTTTTGCCTTTATTTGGCTGAAAGAAAAGTTTGTTAGAACACCAATCGAAATGAAAGAACCTCTCTCAATTGATTCATTTAATTATTATGAATGGCTGAATCGTCTTGAGAATAATCTTCAAGCTTTGAAAAGAAATGAGGAGAATCTAAGTGAAGAATTTATCAAACTCAAAACTTCTGCATATGAGCTTACTCAAGCGCGCAAGAATTTAAATAGTGCTGATAATCATGAAGCCTACTATGCAAGCCTTGAGCAAATTAATCATTCCTCTGCAAAAATTGAAGAACTTTTTGAAAAAGTTAACTTGAGAAAAAACTCTGAGGCTTCAAGAAGAATCATTACTCAGGTTGTTCAACTCTGCGATGCCGTAGAAGCAAGAAAAGAAATGAACTTTGAGGATGAGAAGCCAAAATTAAAAGTTATTAAGCAGGAGCAGATCACGATGTTTAAAGTGGCATAAAAATTTATTGATATCCAATAAGATTGATGAAAATAAAAAAGCCCCGCATAAGCAGGGCTTTTTTTTATAAATTTGGTACTCCCAAGGGGATTCGAACCCCTGTTACCGCCGTGAAAAGGCGATGTCCTAGACCGGGCTAGACGATGGGAGCATAACCGGATTTAAGATTTTCTTCGCTT
>CANHJD010000092.1 GCA_947461145.1 Bacteriovoracaceae bacterium | reverse complement strand
GAAGTTGGTTAATGAAAATCACTGTACAGTTAGAGCGAGAAATTGAACCTGTAAGCTTACGAAGGGCCTGAGACATAAGTCTTGCTTGAAGACCCATGTGTGAGTCACCCATATCACCTTCAAGCTCTGCTTTTGGAGTTAAAGCAGCCACTGAATCCACGATAAGAAGATTTACGGCACCAGAGCGAACAAGCATATCGGTAATTTCTAGAGCTTGTTCGCCAGAGTCTGGCTGAGAGATAAGAGTGTTAGGAATATCAACACCAAGCTTTGCTGCGTAAACAGTATCAAGTGCATGCTCAGCATCGATGAAAGCTACTGTTCCACCAGCTTTTTGGCATTCAGCTGCGATATGAAGTGTGAGAGTCGTTTTACCAGAAGACTCAGGTCCGTAGATTTCAATGATACGGCCTTGAGGAATTCCACCTACGCCGAGGGCAAGATCAATTCCAAGTGATCCAGTTGAGATCGCTGGAATTTTTTCTGCTGCTTCAGCAGAATCCAAACGCATGATAGCGCCCTTTCCAAATTGCTTTTCAATCGTAGATAGAGCTAGATCGAGAGCCTTTTTCTTGTTGGCCGTGTCGGTAGTGTTCGCGTGATTAAGTGACATGAGGATTCTCCTTCTCTCGGTAAATAAAAGTTATGAAGGTGTGTGTTATACATTGACGCTAACATCGCCCTTCGTTTTCGACAACGGGAATTATGCAATTTTTACGGAAAATTTACGGATGTCTAATTATTTGTATAATTTAGGAAATTGCTGAGTTGCGTAAAATAAATTTCCACCAAAGATAAGCAAAAAAGGAAGAATGCCTTGTTTTTTAAGGAACAAAAGTAATGATAATTTTGGCAACAATTCCAGCATAGAGGCCGCTAATAACATCATCCGTAATTGTTCCTACTCCATGATGAAGACGATCAAAATAAGAGGCAGGCCAAATTTTAATGATATCAAAAAATCTAAACAAGGCGAAAACAAGGAAGAGATGATGGAATGAGGTCGTTCTAATAAACGCCCAAGTAATAAGCATACCTATCACTTCATCAATCACTATCCATTGTGGATCATGCAGAGAGAATTTTTTTTGAATATGCTCAGTAATTAATACCGCTGAGACATAAAGGGCAAGGATCAGGAATATTAAACTATATATGTTGATATTAATATCATGCAAAAAATAAATTAGAGGGATGGTCGCCAAGCTTCCCATGGTACCAGGAGCTTTTGGGGCTTTTCCTGTATAAAACCAAGAGAGGAATAGTACTGCAAGAAAGGGAGGGCCTTGAATTTTTTGATCTTTCATATAATTTAAGTTAGTTTTCCTCACCCTAATCTAAACCTGAATTGAGAGATTGGCAAAATATGGCTCAGCGTCCAAGCTATCTTGACGACTATGTCTTCAACTGGGAAACACTTGATGTTGTTTGTAGTGGTAAATCATCCCTAGATGCGAAAAATTATCTAACAGAACTTTATGATAAAACGCACGTAACTAGTTTTTTAAATGGTTATGGTTTTAATATCAACGATCCAGTTGAGAGTGCTGAGCTCTTTGGGATTTTTCAGGAAGCTCTGCAATTTATAAAACGTTACTTTTTAATTGAAGGAAATCCTGAAGGACTAGATCTTAAAGTACCTAATTATCTTTATACTATTACCAATATTTCAGAGCTTTTCTTAGCAGCAACAGGAAATTCAAATTATAAACTCAAAACTGAAGAGTCTCTTTGGGCCGGTGTGATTTTAAAGGTGATGCATACAATTTTGCACACAGATAAAGATTTAAGGGCCCGTTATTTTTCAACTGTTCAACAGCAAATTTTTGATCGTTTTTATAAATTTATTCATCGAGATGATGAAAACCGTTTGTTCTTAAGAAATGAAACAGGGACTTCGATACCTCTGTTTGATTTTCAGACCAAGGCAAAAAAAACTCGCGATTCCATTATCATTAAGCTGCTCCACAAACAGGAGAATGTAGCCGAAGAACTTTTTGATAGAATCGGTGTGCGTATAATTACCTACAATAAACTCGATACTTTGAGAGTAATCAAGTTCTTACACACAAACTATGTGATCATGGTTAATAACATTAAGCCAAGCCGTTCACAGAATACTCTTGTTGATTTGAAGTTATTAAGAAAGGGTGTCTATCAGCTCTACAGAAAAGCAATTAAGGACTCGATCCCCGAGGATGATTTTTATCAAGAATTAAATCGCCTCATTGCTGAATCTTATCCGCGGTCAAGCACTCATCCAGATAAAAACGTTCATACATCCGATGAATATAGGGCGATTCATTTTACAGGCCGACAGCTCATAAAATATAAAAACCCCTTTATGAGTTCATTTAATGAAGTCAGAAAAATGGCTTTGAAAGATAAGGAAAATCCCGTTTCTCAAAGTCTACTAAGTCTAGATACCTCTGCCATTTCTCGAGATGTGAGATTCTTTTATCCTTTTGAAGTCCAAATTACGGACTATGAAAGTCATTTGAAGAATACGCAAGGTGAAGCATCCCATCGTGAGTACAAAAGATCACAGCTTAGATCTGCGATGAAAAGAATTTTTAGACCTATAATTGAGCTTAAAGATATAAAAGTAGACTAGGTTTGCTTTTGCAAAAAAAGATTAATTCTCTCATTAATAAGTTCTGGAAAGTCCGCTTGAGGTACGTGAGAGCCATTGAGTAAAAAGTAAGTTTCAGACTGTGGTAGCAATGAGGCGAGAGTTCTCTGGAGATGGTTTGGAATCACATTATCTTTTTGGCCACCGATAATGAGAGCAGGGATATTCATTTTTTCCAGACTAGCAGAAATATTCACTTTCATCATCTCGCTGAAAAGTTGAAAAAAAACTTCCGGCCCTAGTTGTCCTACTCGATTAAGATAAATTTCTATAAATTCTTTAGAGACCTTTGCTTTATTAAACCCTGTTGAATGAATAATGTTTTTAATAATGGGATTGAATCCACTTGAAGACCAGACTTTTTTCATGAGCTCTGGATATTTCTCCATTCCAGTCAAACAAAAAGGAGTTATAAATTCCATAATGTTTGAATCAAACATTACGTCACTAACCGCCATAAATGTGCCTGAAATGAGTATCATTCCTAAAACTAAATCCGGGTAGTCTTTAGTAATTTGGAGTGTGACATTCACGCCCATACTGTGACCAAGCATGTAAGCTTTTTTTATTCCTAGTGAATCGCATAGATTTTTTACATCTTTTGCCATTTGGGAGAAAGTAATTTTACTTAGATTATTGTTCCCAGAGGATTGAAAATGACCTCGGTAATCATGAAGAAGAATTTGATAGCCATTGGCATCGAAGAAATCAACTTGGTACTTCCAGTGGTGATTGCTGCACACAAGACCATAATTAAAAACCAGTGTTTTCTTTGTATCGTCAAAAAGTGAAAAATTTTTTAGATAAAAAATCTGCTCGTTATCATCAGTCTTAAAAAAATTGGCTTCATTAAACTTAAACATAATTATTTCATCATTTTTGCGAGTTCTTCAATAACCGCCAGCCTCGTAGAATTTGCTTCAATCAAAGAATTAAGTTTTTCATCAAGTGTATTTTTTTTTGATTTAAAAAGAGTTTCCTCAAACCTCGTTACTTTTAATGAAGTTTGCCCAATAGTGATGACTTGATCAGTTTTAATTTTGCGAACGCTGGAAGATCTTTTTCCATCAATCAAGTAGAAGTCTACATTTTTTTGTGGGTGAATAATGAGATCCTTATTCAGCACTTCAATCATGATGTGAGAATCTGATAATAAGGGATCTGCGATAATAATATTTCCCTTGGTCTTGCCGATATAAATCATATTTTGAAAGAATTCATTCTTAGATACAATATTAGTGTCAGGACTTTTTATAATCTCAAACTGGATCATCTCGCTTCCTTTTATATTAGATAGTATCGAGGATTTTTTGATCTTTTGCGAGTTTTTCAAATATGGGTATTAATAGTGCTGGTTGGTCAGTTTTAAGTTTTTCTATGTCTTCAGCAACTTTTTCTAGAATATGGAGATGAGTTATGAAATTGGCGAGCTTTTTAGTTGTCACACTTCCTGATTGATCTACTCCAAATAAGTCCCCCTCTCCCCTGAGCTTGAGATCCTCTTCAGCAATAATAAATCCATCCAGATTACTTTCTATCACTTTAAGCCGTTGATGAGCTTCAGGACTCAAATCCTTATCTACCACTAGAAAACAAAAACCAGGCTTATCCCCTCGACCAACTCGGCCTCTTAGTTGATGAAGCGAGCTAAGTCCAAATCGTTCTGGGTTGTAGATACTCATTATCGTTGCATTAGGAATATTGATCCCTACCTCGATTACACTTGTTGAAATGAGAATATGTGATTTTTTTAATCGAAATTCTTCGATGACCTTTTCTTTTTCCTCAGATTTCATTTGTCCGTGAAGCATTTGGACTTTAAATTGATTAAAGATCCCTTGATATTTTAGAAAGCT
Organism: Bacteriovoracaceae bacterium; assembly: GCA_947461145.1. Taxonomy (GTDB): domain Bacteria; phylum Bdellovibrionota; class Bacteriovoracia; order Bacteriovoracales; family Bacteriovoracaceae; genus Peredibacter. Next base: position 5,919 of record CANHJD010000092.1, on the reverse strand, counting down.
CTCTTTTACGTTCAAAAGCTCTGTTACTTCACTCTCATCAATTGCGGGAAAAACAAAGTAGGCCTGTTCGCCAAGGAGAAGTCTACTTTTTACGAAATCAATGTATTTTTGATAGTTCTGCTTTTCAGTAATCCTTGTCTTTATTCCCTTGCGCCCACTAGGCATCATTTTTATGGATGAAATGTCTAAATCTCCATATTGAGCGAGGCTAAGAGTTCTAGGGATTGGAGTTGCCGTCATAATAAGACTATGTGTCCCTTCACCTTTGGCGAGAAGTTTTAGCCTTTGCTCGACTCCAAATTTATGTTGTTCATCAATTATAGCAAGTCCAAGATTTTTAAAATCAACCCCATCCTGAAATAGAGCATGAGTCCCAATTAAAATGTGGATATCTCCATTTTTTAATTTTTTAAGAATTTCTTTTCTGTTCTTAAGCTTTGTTGATCCCGTGAGGATTTCTATTGCATGGTTAGGAGCAAGCGACTGAAAAGACTCAAAGTGTTGTTGCGCCAATGTTTCGGTTGGACACATGAGTGCGACTTGAAAGTTATTTTCTGTAACCACTCTTGAAGCAAGATAGGCGACAATTGTCTTACCGCAGCCAACGTCACCCTGAATCATTCTCATCATAGGATGCCCTGATCCTAAATCCTTAAGTATATCTTGAAAAACTTTCTTCTGATCATCAGTCAGTAGAAAAGGAAGTGATTCAATTAGTGGGTCAGTCATTTCCAAAGGAGCAGAGAAGCTAGGTGCAACTTTCCTTTTGATAAATTTTCTTCTGGTTTGAATCTTAAGCTGATCAATAAGAAACTCTTCGTAAATTAATCTTTCTTCCGCCTGATTTTTTAATTCTGAGTTAAAGGATGTTGGGGAAATTTGTCCGTGCATAATCCTGAAAGCTTCGCCCAGAGAAAGTTTACTATCGTATCCAAGTTCAGGGAGAATTTGAGGAACTTTACCCCATAGGACTGTTGGAATGAGCTGGAAGGCTTTCTTGAAAGTTGATCCAGGTAGCTTATTAAAAGTGGGGTATTCAACGATATAAGGATCTAGTTCAATTTGAGAAATGATTTGTGGATTAATAATTTGCTTTTGTGCTTTGTATTCTTGTACCTGACCTAGAAATTGTATTTGCTCCATGGACTCAATCTGTTTTTTTTGATTAGGATACAAGTTAAACCATCTAAGACTTAAGGTTTCTTGTGATAGATCATCCTTTAAAACCACAAACCCATTATATAAAAGGATATTTCCTTTTCCTCTTCTGCCAAAAGCCGGCCTGATCTCTACATGGATGACTTTACCTGATCCTCTAAAAAATTGATCAAATTGGGCTTCCCTAAATGGAGCAGGCGAGGGAGTTTTATTTATACGAAGGGGAAGAATCCAGAGCAGGTCCGACAGAGTCGTCAGACCGGCCTCTTTTAGTTTAAGTAGTGTGGGCGAGGGCTTTTTACTGCCGGAGAGATTTTCAATGGGGGAGTCCCATTTAATCTCAGGAATATTTGAGTGAGAGGACTTCATAATTTAAATCACCTTTTGGAGCTTTGACAGTGATTTCATCCCCAACTTCCTTACCAATGAGTGCTCGTCCAAGGGGGGAATTGAATGATATTTTTTTAGGATCATGACTGGCTTCGTCCTCTCCAACTAGTTGGTAGGTAAACTCCATCTCTTTCTGTTGATCGTAAATTGTAACAGTCGCTCCAAAAACAATTTTTTTTGTATTAAGTGTACTCACATCAATAACTTTTGCTCTGGCAAGCTTACTCTGAAGGTCCATAATTTTTCCTTCAATAATAGATTGTCTTTCTTTGGCTGCTGCATATTCAGCATTCTCCTTAAGATCGCCAAGCTCTCTCGCTTCAGAAATGGCCTGTTTGATATTTTCCCGTTCTACTCGAATGAGTTGATTAAGCTCAGTCTCAAGCATTTTTTTTCCAAATATTGTCATTGGACAATCACTCATAAACTTTCCTCAAGTTACTTTTTAAAAAGAGCCGCTGCTTTAGCAAGGGCATCATCTCTCATTTTATTTGAATCAGAAACATCACCAATTTTAAAATAATCACAGAAATTAGCCTTTTCCTTTTCGGTTATTCTATCTGCGATGGACTCTCTACATTCATTATAAGATTTTGGATCATAAAACTGACACATCTTACAGCAGCGGATATCGGCCATACAGTTCGAACATGTATCTGAACGGCTTACTAAAATCTTATACGACTCTAAAAGCGGCTTACCACATTTGTAGCATTGCAAAGACATTTAGAACTCCTGGCCAAAGCCAAATCCAAAGCCAAGACCATCACCTGTTGGTGAAAAAAGAATCTTTGGGCTGTTTCTTTTGTTATATTCCTCAATCGATTTTAAAAGTAAATACTCATTGTTATATTGGTTTGTCTTCGAAATAAGATAACTTACTCCAATTAATGAGATTCCTCCGAATAAAAGAAAATTCTTGCTCGTAAAGGTTTCATTTTCTCCAGAGGTCGTTCTAAGAAGCCCACCTAAAATCATTGCTGTCCCAAGAGTACTGGCCGCTGCATTTTTCCAAGTTGGCCTGTTATTGGATTGATACTCATCCAAGAGTTCCTTAGCTATTTGGTCTTTTTGGAGATAATATCTGAGTCCCTCTCCTCGATTTGAACTACTTACATCGATAAGAACTTCTTGGTAATTAATGGTCGCGACTCGACTGCAAGTCTCAGCAGCGAGACAGGAGAGCGAAATCAATGTTGATAAAAATGCTATAGTACGCATCAACATAAGCGGTAAATTATTCTTCCAAGTCATGGTTTTTGCGAAAATGCCTTTCTATCTTACCATAAAAATACAACCATTAGTGAAGTTTATGGATTTGATTAAAACTGGTATTGGAATTTCTAGGACCATTAAGAATGTTTCCCGATTTCGGGAGATCCTTACTGTATTGAGTCGTCATGGATTTTCAGAACTGATTGTTAAGTCTGGTCTTGATAAACTTATTCCAGGTTTTGTTTTGCCAGCAAGAGTCTCAGAGCTTAAAGGGGAAGACCTTTCTAATGAGGAGTGGTGGCAACTTTTTGGCTCTCAACTTCGCTTAAGCTTCGAAGATCTCGGACCTAGTTTTATTAAATTAGGTCAACTCTTAGCTACGAGAGAAGATATTCTCGACGCTGCCATGATAAAGGAGCTTAAACTTCTTCAAAATAAAGTTAAAGGAATTCCATTCGAAACGGCCAAAGCTGTCATTGAAGCCAATCTAGGTAAAAAGATTGAGGAAGTGTTCTTAAATATAGACCCCATTGCAATAGGCACAGCTTCCATTGGCGTCGTATACAAAGCTCAACTGCTTGATGGCAGCAAAGTCGTTGTAAAAGTGAAACGACCGAATATTGCCAAAACTATCAATACGGATTTTGAAATACTTTCATTTATTGTTGAGAAACTTGAAAAAGTTTCATCCGAGATACGCTTTTTAGGCCTGTCAAAGATGATCAAAGATTTTTTTAAAAGCACTCAAAATGAATTAAATTTTCAAGTCGAAGCTCAAAATTGCGAGCGATTAAAGAAAAACCTTAATGTCATCGATAAAGATGGCTTCCTGATTGTTCCTCATGTCTATCGTGAGTACACAACTCAAGAAGTCCTGGTCCTAGAGTTTTTGGACGGTAAGCCCTTTAATGAATTTCATTCATTAGAGGAACTCGGGCCTGTCGTTGTTGAAAGACTTTTAAAAAGTGTCCAGCTATTTACCCACACTCTTTTAGCAGATGGATTTTTTCATGCCGATCTTCATGGGGGTAACTTCTTTGTTCTTCCAGATCAAAAAATTGGAATCATAGATTTCGGATTAATGGGGACTTTAAGTAAAAAAAATCGGGCGAACCTTATTTCTATTATCTATTCTCTGGTGACTCATAATTATGACAATCTCGTCTACGAATTTCTGGAAGTTGCTGAATACGAAACAATTCCTAATCATGAAGAATTGATTAGAGATATTAAAGATGCCATATCTCCCTATATTGGGCTCAGTGTTCGAGAAACCAATATGTCTGATCTCGTGAGAAACCTAATAAAGACTTTAAGTAAGCATGAGCTCTATCTTCCGAGAGAATGGTTCATCATTTTTAGGGCCCTCATCACCTTGGACGGGGTAGGAAAATCCATTGGACTAGATTTAAATATCTTTGAGATTTTAGAGAAAGATTTAGATAGTCTTGTAGGTGAGATGCTTTCAAAAAAGAATGCCCAAGAAGAACTGATGTGGGTTGCAAAAGACGTGATAAGCTCCCTTCGTATTGTTCCTAAGCATCTCAAGTGGTTTTTAAAAGAGACTTCAAAAAATAAGTACGCCATTGATATCAGAATCAGTGAGGTTGATAATCTCTCCAAAAGTATAAACAGGTCTTTTTACCTTTTAGGTATCTCTCTTATCTCTTGTGTCTTTATCTTCTCTGGAGTTTTCTTTATTAGAAACATAGAAATTAATAGGTTCAGTGACATTCCACCACTGTCTTGGATCTTTTGGGCTTTTGCTTCCTACTTACTTGTTCGTATTACCACTCTTCGAAAATACTAAATACTATCGAGCCCACTGATGAAGAGGGAAGGTATTGTTCCAAGTTCTTCAAAAATTCCTGGTCCAAAAATGCCTCTTAAAAATTCTTCAACCTCAAGACTCAGAACTTCCTGATTGAAATCAAAATAGACTTCTTGTTTCATAGAATTTACCTGGAGAACATTAATTTTCATATCAGTAAATTTTGAAACAAAAGCTGAGAAAAGTCTTGTGCTGCCTGGTGAGAGAAAAAATTGAAACTGCGCCTCGCCAATATCACCTAAAATATCTCCGGCCCAAACTTTACCTAGAACAGCAATTTCTTGAATGAGATCTTTAATATCTCCAGTGCTTCCATACTCATAAATAATTCCAGAAAGATCCTGACCTTTATTCATAAAAAAGTAATCTGTAATGGTTTTAGATTGTTCACGAATAAAAAGATCAGCTGAACTAATCTCAAGAATCTGCTTCCAATCTGTGTCAGTTCTCTCTACTGTTGCATAAGAGGTTGAGAATGATTTTTTATAGAGATTTTTAATCTGATTTAATTCTTCAGAATCAAGTTGATTAAGTTTTGTCTTCCTGAAATTAATTTTTTCAACTGGTTTTGAGACTTCATACTGAGTGCCGCAAAGATAAAATCCAAATTTCTTGTAGAGATTTTCTTGATCACTCCAAAGAATAAAAAAAGCAACATCACTTTTCTTCTCAGAAATAACTTCTTGAAAGAGATCTTGAAAATGTCCTGCTCCCCTATGTGATTCATCAACAGCAATACCTCCAAGCATTGCAACTTTAATTCCTAAAATTTCTCTCTCACTTAATCCTATATGAGCGATGACATTTTCATTCTCATCAATCTTTATAAAATTATGATGAAAGTTATTTTTTGAGATGAGCGGGGCGAAATCCTCTGCAAAACTATTGGGACGTTCATAGCCAAATGACCTTTCAATTAGTGAAAGTGTTGCTTGATAGAGGTGAGGAGCGTCTTTTAGGGTGGTAATAGTCATGGCTTATTATGCTGGCCTTAGTTCTTTTTGGCACGGCAATATTTTCCCTTACCCGTTTTTTACCTTTGATTTCAAGTACTTGAGGTTCATTTTTTGAGCACTGTAAAATATTTTTACAAAATTCTAAAGTCTTTTCGTGCATCGTCGAAAAGTTAAGCATGAACGCCACTAATGGCTTTCATCTCTCACTCAAGGATTGAGAACGAGAGAAACCCGATCAAGGAGGATTTATGGGTTTACGTATTAACACTAACGTTTCTTCGCTAAATGCACAGAGGAACTTAGGTCAAACAAAGAATGCTCAACAGAAAGTGTTAGAGCAATTGTCTTCAGGTCAACGTATTAACCGTG
>CANHJD010000091.1 GCA_947461145.1 Bacteriovoracaceae bacterium | reverse complement strand
CAAGGCTTCATATCTCGTATTATTTTTATAATTTCATTTTTTGAACTTATAAAAACAACATCCAAACTATATCTCATAAAAAATGTATGTATTGATCGACATGGATCAAGCATCAGACCGTCTGCTTCCCGTATTTCTTTTTTAAACATAAGTCCAACAAGACGATCCCATAAAGTTTCTGCAACTAATATATTCTCTGACAAAGTTTTATCTTTATATTTTATTTTTAACTTCACATTTTCCCCGTCATCATTTTCAAGACCATTGGAGCAAAAATAGCTACAAGCACGGCCGGTAATATAAAAAAGATCATGGGTATCAATATCTTTGTTGCTGCCGTTGCACCTGCTTGCTCAGCTCTGGAAGATCTTTTGACACGTAACTCGTTGGATAATTGTTTTAATATGGGACCAATAGATGCACCTACGGAGTCCGCTGCAATTAAGGTTGCACAAAAGGAGTTAATTTCAATTATATTGACTCTCCAACCGAGCTGCCTTAACCCCTCAGCTCTTGAAGATCCGATTTTTGTCTCTTTTATAAGTGTTTCAAATTCTTCGACAAGAGGACTATTTGGTGCTTTTTCAATCACTCTTTGGATGGCAGCCATGAAGTCAAGGCCTGCTTCAACAGACAAAGCAAGCATATCAATTATAAATGGCATGGCCCTTAAGACATCATCGGCCCTTCGTTTCATAAGCCCACCAAGCCATATGTCAGGATACATATATCCAGCAATCGCCATAACAGGTGTAATTGTTAGAGGCCACGTTTCCTCCATAATCATTCTGACAGAGAGAAAAACAAATGGTCCTCCCAGAATCATGAAAAACTTCAGGGCCATAAACTCCTCTGGGCTCATGTCTTTTGAGAGACCAGCATTGGCAAGTTTCTGACGGTATAAATTTCTATACTTCTGTTTATTTTTTCCTTGTGTGAGTGGCAGGAAGTATCTTTTATAAAATGGACGAGTGACCTTAATAAAAAGTGCCTGATTTTTTACTTTTGAAATATTTTCAGCCTCTTCCAAAGCTTCTTGAGTTTTAAATTTGTCCTGTTCTTCCATGAATAAGCGAACGACAATAAAAATTGCAATAAAGATAAGAACTACCGGTGTCCATTTTAGGAGTTCGTAGCTCTCTCTCCAAATTTCTTTTTCTTCAGATTTTTGATCAAAATACTTTCCTGAAGTCACTCCCTTACTAAAGACTAAAACGCATTGTCCTTTATGTCTCACGAGTTCAAGCGCAGAAGATCCTTCTTTATCTAGAAAAATTTTTTCTTTTAACCAATTATTTTCTAGGCCAATTGTAATTGATGAATTGGGAAGAAAAACTCTATCTCCACCATAGGTCACAGCATCCAAGTAGAGCGTGCATTGCGTACCTGAAGTTGTTGTTGAAATGACTTTAAGTTTTCCAACTTGACCGTCAGTTGTTTTGTAAAAAATTATGTCATCACGCAATTCTTTATTAAGAAGAATTGGACTTTCGTTAAATGAAACTTTTTGTGAATTTAAAATGCATCTAGTATTTATTTGAGAATAATCTTCAGGACATATTGATTGCGCCCATGGCGTTACCAAAGGTAAAAATAAACCTAATATAAGCAATAAGCAGTAAGTGTAAGACTTCATGTCTTTTAACCCCAAATTGAGATCTACTTTAAGATTAGCAAAAAAGGGCTAACTAATGAAAATTTCAAGAAAAGGGAAAAAAACTCCGCCTTTCAGACTTTCTTGCTGGATGTGGTTTGAAGCTGTTCCAGAAGCTTTTTTGATTCTTGTGTATTAAACGACTCAGTTATTTTGGGAATATAAATGGGATTATAGCTGGGAAAACTCTCTTGTTTACATTTTTCAATTTTCTGAACTTTTTCAATAATCAATTCACGCTTTAGAGTCTTTTTCTTGATAGCTTCTCTGATTGAGCTTAATGCCTTCTTCGCACTTTCCATAGATCTATAGATCAACATATCTGCCCCAGCCGAGATCGCCATCACTGCAGCGTCTTCCGTACTAAATCGATCAGAAATTGCCTTCATCTCCATGTCATCAGTGATGGCGATTTTAGTGAACTTTGTTTCCTGACGAAGGAAATTATAGGCCTTTGGACTTAAACTAACTGGTAATTTCTCATCAATAGAATCGACTAAAAGGTGACCCATCATTATAAACTGAACTCTTGATTTTGATGCTTTAATGAAAGGAATCAATTCTCTAGTTCTTAGCTCCTCAAGAGATGTCTTAACGAGAGGTAAGTCGAAATGTGAGTCTTTGGAAGTGTCACCATGCCCTGGGAAATGCTTCGCACAGGAAAGAAGCCCACTGGTTTGGATTCCTCTAATTGCAGCACTAATAAACTTTTCCACAGATTCAGCATTTGTGCCAAAGGCCCTATCACCGATAACTTTATTTTCTGGATTGGTTAAAATGTCACAGCATGGAGATAAGACAAGGTTAACTCCACAAGAACTGAGCTCTTTGGCAATTGTTTGATGAACCTCAAAAACCAGTTTTGGTGAATCCAGAGATGCTACCTCTTGCATCGAAGGAAATTGTGTAAAATGCTTTTTGAATCTCATGACCCGTCCACCTTCTTGGTCAACGGCAATAAATAGTGGATATTCGTCGCGAAGTTTTTGAACAGAGTTCACGAGCTCCGAAAGTTGCGCTGGGTCTTCAAAATTATGAGAGAAAAGAATGATACCTCCAAGCTTTTCACTTTTTATAAACTCAATTTCTTCCTCACTGAGCAAAGTCCCCGAAATACCTGAAATAATCAATTGTCCGAAATTATCCACTTTTTACCTCAATCCTCTTCATTAATTTCTTCACCATAAGGCAAGATACTAATCCCGTTTGCAATCCAAAACATTCTAACTAATTCAAAGGATTTTGAAAATTGATAGAGTAGAGTTTGCCCATTCACATCAACCGTATAGCGAAGAACTGACTTCTCTTCACTTTCAAACCTAATGGAAGCAGGAGAAAATAATTTATCTCCAACCCCAGAAATTTGCTCTTGAACAAATGGGAAATTATCCCAAACGACATAAAACCTAATAATATCAGATCTGTGTTTAAGTGATTTTTCTAAAGTGTGACTATAATAAAGGCACTCAGATAGTTGAGAAAAAAAACAAAACTGACTCCCTTTAGGAAATTTTATGTTTTGTCTTCCCTTCCATTTGCTCTCAGGGCTGTCCAAATCAATTTGCATTGATTTGATTGATCCATTGAGATTCATTTTAGATGAATATTTTTTTCCTTCAAGCCAAACATCAAACTCAGAAGCAAATGGCCGAACGGCAAGCGTTCTTTTCTCTTTATCTTTTATTGTCCCAACTTGAGAAACTGTAACGCTTTTCTCTAAAACTTTCTCATCACTTTCTTGAGATGACTGAAGAAAAGTGCGTATAACAATTTTATTTTCTAAAAAAACACTTTCCCTAGTTAATGTGTATTTTCCAGTTACATCATAATATGAATAAATTTTTTTATTATTTTTTAATAAAGTCTTTGGAGTCAGTCCTGAACAAGAACAAAGGATGAGAAGAATTAAAAATTTCACTTCGTAAATTTCTCAAAATCGCTATTAAAATCAACCTCTCTTAAAAGCTGATTAATTTTACCACCTAACAAATCATCCAGTGATGTTGGAAGATTAGTAAAGTTAAGCCCCACTTTGAATTTTAATAAATTTTTATCTCCACCCACATAATCAACAATATAAATAACTTTGACTTCTGGTATCGTGACGACTTCATCCGGGAATTGAATTTGGATATTTTTATAGACTAGGCCCTTTGCAAAGAACTGAGATTCTAACTCCCCTATGTGAAGGCTCATTCCACTTGTCGATAGATCCTGGATTCGATACTTGATGTTTTGATGTTGCCTTTCGTCATCTCTATTTTCAACGAGTTTTAAAAAATTTTTAAAAAGTGCCGTTTGACTCGTTCTACTTTTTAAATCTATAACTTTTCCCCCTTCATAACTCTCCCCAAGATCAAATTCTGCATAAATATTATAAATGGGATAAGTCAGAAGACGATAACTTTTGCGCTTTTCAGCTTTATACAAATCTTCAGTTGCTTCCAAAACAGAGTAACCAAGATCGCTCTTCGTAGGTTTAACCTGAAAGAAAAATTTCATTCCTCTTAATTCAAAAGAACAAAGTAGATTTGTATGATAAAGAAAAGTATCTAATTTTGAATTAAGAATGATTTCTCCGCTCTCTTTATCAAATTCAAGAACGGAGAATTTAAATCTTTCTTTTTCGCCTTTTACCCATAAAGTAACATTTCCCTTAGATTGACCAAGTTGAATCAATCGACTTAGTCTCTCCTTAGGATCTAGTTTACTGAAATAGGTATCAGACATAAGTTAACTCAGTGTCGTCACCTGGCGCAGAAGCGTCAATGATTCAAGCGCCATCCCACACCCACGAACCACACAAGTTAGTGGATCCTCAGCAAGGGCTACAGGCAGACCCGTCTTTTCCTTAATGAGAACATCCAGGTTTGCAAGAAGAGATCCACCACCGGCCAGGATAATCCCGTTATCAACGATATCAGCAGCAAGTTCTGGCGGCGTTTTTTCTAGTGAAATTTTAATTGCTTCAACAACTTCAGATATAGGATCTGCTAGGGCTTCACGAATTTCATCTGAAGTAACCTCAATAGTTTTCGGCGCACCAGCGATAAGGTCGCGACCTTTTACTTCGTAAGTTTTAACTTCATCATCAAATGGGTAAGCATTCCCAATCGACATCTTAATCATTTCTGCAGTTCTCTCACCAATAAGTAGAGAGTATTTTTTCTTAATGTAAGAAACAATGGCTTCATCAAATTTATCACCAGCAACGCGAACAGATTTTGAATAAACAATCCCACCGAGAGAAATAACCGCTACCTCAGTTGTTCCACCGCCAATATCAACAATCATATTTCCAGAAGGATCAGTAATGGGAAGACCTGCTCCAATAGCAGCTGCCATTGGCTCCTCAATTAAGTAAACCTCACGGGCACCTGCTTGCTCTGCAGATTCTTTTACTGCTCTTTTTTCAACTTGAGTAATACCAAAAGGAATACAAATAATAATTCTTGGCTTAATGAGTTTTGAACCATTAAGAGATTTCTGAATAAAGTATTTAAGCATCGCTTGAGTTACTTCAAAGTCAGCGATAACTCCATCTTTCATCGGACGGATAGCCTTGATTGAACCAGGAGTTCTACCAAGCATTTCTTTAGCTTCTTTACCAACAGCAAGCACTTTTTGCTCACCTCTAAAACCTTGGTGAACAGCAACCACTGAAGGCTCATTTACAATAATCCCACGATCCTTGGCATAAACCAAAGTATTGGCCGTACCAAGATCAATTGCTAAGTCATTAGAGAACCAATCAAGCATTTTCTTAAACATAAAAATATCCTTTAAATCCAATTACCATTTGTATTGTCTGATGGAATCGCCTCTTTCAGCGATATCGGCCATAATCTCAATCCCTAACTCGATGTGAAGATCAGCATAACTTCTAAACACTTTATTAGCAGATTTTTTTGTTTTAATTCCTCCTCTCTTGAGAGGAGTATCTGAAACCAGTAACAATGCTCCGACACTAACTTTACTTGCAAAACCTGCAGTAAATAAAGCAGCACATTCCATATCAACACCGATCACTCGCTCCTCATAGAGCGTGCGTTTAAAATGCTCGTCAAATTCCCAAAAACGAAGATCGGTTGTATGAATCACACCAGTTCTATAATCAAGACCATGCTCGACTAAAACCTGGGAAGCAAATTTTTGAATTTTAAATGTTGGGAGCGCTGGAACCTGAATAGGCATAAAGTATGTTGAAACACTATCCGCTCTAATCGCTCCAATCGGAAGAATAAAATCGCCCACTTTAAGTGAGTTATGAGTCCCACCTGTCATACCTAAAAATAGAACTGCCTTTGGCTCAATTACAGCAACCAACTCCATAATCAACACGGCCATAGCCGAGCCGATTCCAAATTCAATAATTGTAACCTTGGCTGAAGTTGAGGAAGCCGCGGCAAAAGCAGAACCTTTTGTTGCCTTAGAATCTGGTAGTAACTTTTGAAAACGATCAAAATAATAATGGAAATTGGTTAGGATAATTTGCGGCTGAAAATCTTTAATTTCATGCCCAGTATATCTTTCAAGCATGTCGATAGCGATCTTACGTTTTGCAACGTTCGCATAAACACGTTTCGAGCGAATTTCTTGAAGATGCGGAGGTAACTTGAAAGAAGTTTTTTTTGTTTTCTTAGTGAGTCTTTTGATCATCTCTTCACTAGACTCAGCTTGAGGCAAAGCAATTGTGGAAACCTTATTAGGCTTCTTGGCTTTTGTCTGCCTTTTGGCAGGTGTTATTTTTTTACGCGTCTTGGCCATAAATTGCGAATGTAGTTAATCGATTAGAAAAATTTATCACTTAGCTGAGCTATGGACAAGAATTTATCAGAGGGAAAGGTATTCCCGACTCTTTTAGTCGGTACAGAGTTAATCTTCCCAGCGACAAAGTTAAAGGTTAGAATAGCTCTTTGGTCAAAGGAATAAAGCTATGATTGATGAAAAAAATAAATTTCCCTCCTCTTTTGTTTCGAGTCAGTTTGTTAACTACATCGACTCTAAAGAAATTAAGGGGATTGTTGAAACTCTTGGAAATACCCTTTCCCAAAAATATCAAGGCCAGGACCTGGTTTTAATCGGAGTTTTAAAGGGCAGCATGGTCTTTCTTGCCGATCTCGTAAGAGAAATTAAAGGGGTGAAGGTCTATGTAGACTTCGTTAAGCTTCAGGCCGTCGGAAGAAGTAAAGAGAATCATGGGACTATATGCATTAGTAAGGACCTGACAACTAACCTGATGGATCGGAATGTGGTTATAGTTGAGGAAATCGTCGATACTGGCCGAGCCCTTAGCTTCCTCAAGAAGAGAATCCTGCTCAGCTCCCCTCGCTCCCTAGAAATTGTGACTCTTTTTGATAAGCCGTACAAAAGAACTGTGAATATCCAGCCAGACCTGACCGGTAAAAAGATTGATGACCAGTTCATCGTTGGATATGGACTTGATTTAGAGGATTTCGGTAGAAATTTTGAGCAGCTCTACTACTTGCGCTACCCGAATTAAGCTAAAACCTAAATTCCCTCAGGTCTGAACAATTTCATGACTTCACCTCTCGTGATAACCATAGGGTTCATTTTCTTGAGCCACACACCATCTTGAAATGACCAAGTTGAGTTCACACCTTTAAGTGTTTTTTCCTTCATTTTAGCATCAAACTCATCTCTTCCAGAGCTTTCACCCGTAGCATTTAGTACTTCAGCCCCCAATTTCATGGCATCCAATCCTAAAATCTCAATTGTTGTTGGCTGTTTATGATTCAATTCTTCGAATTTTTTCAATAACGCTAAGTTGATATCTTTCTGGTCATCCCCAACAAAATAAAGAGTTCCGATATTTTTTTGTTCCTTCACAATTGGATTTGTTAAAGGACTCATTCCCCAAGTTGGAGTCCCAACGATACGAATCCTATTTGCATCATAGTAGCCTAAAGTTGGTATTAAGATTGTCGCATCTTTAGGATTGGAGGCTAGAAAGACCCAATCAAAATCTAGAACTGGTGGTAAAGTTTGAACTCTGCGAATGGATGATTTTTCTAATGAATAAACGTCTTCAAGAATATTTAGTTCTTCAGAACGCTCCCTCTGAAACTTAAGGCCCAAAAATAACTGAGCGACGTCTCTATATTCGTGCGAATTTTTTAAGAATGAGGCAAAGCTCGTAATCTCAACATTCTTTTGAGCCGCTTTACGCCAGACTTCATCTGCATAAGCCTTTCCGCTTTCATTGTTAGGAAAAATAATTCCCAGACGAGTCCCAAATTTCTTGATCATTTCATCTGAAAGAAGGGTATCAACCTGGGATTCGATAGAGCCTTGGACCTCAATTAAATGATGATTTTTTTCCTGACGAGGCAAATCGACTGAAGAAAGTGAGATGTATAAAACTCCATACTTTCTGGCTTCTAGATACTCTGCCTTCGCCTGTTCAGAAATCAATCCACCAATGATAAATGAAACTTTATGCTCACGTATTAAATCCACAACCGATTGGGCTCCTTGGGCCGGAGAATCCATTGCATCTTTTGTATGAATTTTCACTCCCTCAGAAAGTCCTAAAACTTTTAATCCAGCCTCAACTCCGCTGAGAATTTTCTGACCTTTCTCTGCATTTTCGCCAGAGAGTGGAAGGACGAGTCCAATATCGTTCAAGCTCAACCTGCTCGTGTTAGACAATCTAAGTTCAAATTCTTTGATAAATTTGCCAACTTCCCCATTACTTCCAAACTCTGATTTCATCCAAGCAACAACATCCTCAGCTCCACTTTTATCACCACCAACGTATCTTCTTTCCGCTTCAACTTGAGCGAGGTAAGCCACAGCAATATTATTTGAATTACTAAACTCTTCTAAAAGTTCAATCTTTTGACCTTCCGTAATTTTTTTAAATGATTCTGAAAGCGGAAGATACAAATTTGAGGAAAGTACATCATTATATGTCTTAAGCTCTCCCATAAGCCTAAGAGAAGAGCTAACAATCATGAAATGATTTTCAATTTTTTTACCATAAGCCATTTCAAGTTGGGCATGCTTTTTCTTTTCTGAATCATTCAACATTTTTTTATTAATTTTAACGAGGCAGTTCTTTAATTCTGAAAATTCATTGAGCTTAAAATGCCCGCTCGCCATATTTAATTGAACTTGAGAATAAAGCTGAGTGTCCTTAGGTGAATATTTTTCAGCAACCTCAAAATTCTTAATCGCTCTGTCAGGTTGATTCATATTGAAAAAGATCACACCTTTTAGATTATATTTTATTGCTTTCTCAACATTATTTAGCTCCTCATCTCTGAGATCCAATAACTTTTGTAGGGCAAGATCATTCTTGCTTGTCTTAATCAATTCTCGAGTCTCATTGACCTTAACTTTCACAATTTCTGAAAGATCTCGCTCGTCAACGGAGTGCCTGCTCACCATCTGGGAGCAAGATGCAATAAAAATGATAAGCAATGCTGAGATCGATCGCATGAAAATCCTTTTGGTCTGATTACCAAGCTATTTTAACTTCCAAAGGAATAAAAGTCAGAAAAAAATGGCTCCATCAATGGAGCCATTTTTGAAAAGATAATTTACTGAAAAAGTTCCCTAACTCGATCGAAAAAACCCTTTGTCATTGGATTGGAACTATTTTGCTCTAATTCTGATAGACGCTGAAAAATCTCGCGCTGTTCCTTTGATAGCTTCGCAGGCGTTTCAACATGGATTGTTACAATTTGATCACCAATTCCATACCCGCCAAGTTTGGTAATACCTTTATTGCGTAACTTCATTTTTTGTCCTGACTGAGTTCCTTCAGGGATCTTCATAGAAACCTTCCCCCCTAAAGTTGGAACTTCAATCTCATCCCCAAGGGCAGCTTGAGAAAAACTAATCGGAACTTCACAAAGTACATCATATTCATCACGCTTAAAAAACTCGTGTTCTTCAAGGTGAATAAGAACGTATAAATCACCACCTGGTCCGCCATTTATGCCAGCATCCCCTTGGCCCGAAAGCTTCAGTCTCTGACCTTCATCAATTCCGGCCGGAACCTTAACTGATAGTTTTTCTTTCTTCTTATTGCGTCCTCTGCCATGACAAGGCTCACATGGATCTTTGATCATCTGGCCAGAACCATGACATTTCGGACAAGGTTGAGCGATGGTAAAAAATCCTTGCTGACGTCTGACTTCTCCATGTCCATGGCACATTTCACACGTCACAGGACCGGACCCTTTTTTAGCACCAGTTCCATGACAAGTTTCACAAAGGACTGAACGGTTGATGTGAATTTCTTTTTCTACACCCTTGGCAGCTTCCTCAAAACTCACAAACATTTCTGTCTGCAAATCTTCTCCGGCCTGAGCACGAGACCTGCTACGGCCTCTTCCACCACGACCTCTCTGTCCACCAAGAATATCTCCAAAGATATCCCCAAAAATGTCTCCTAAATCACCAAAGTCTCCACCTTGGAAACCACCACCAAATCCACCTCCGCCCATACCACCTTGTTCAGCAGCATGTCCTACGCGATCGTACATGCTTCTTTTTTGGTCATCCATAAGGATGTCAGCAGCATGAGAAGCCTCTTTGAATTTTGCTTCAGCTTCTTTATTGCCAGGGTTTTTATCGGGGTGAAATTGCATGGCCAGCTTGCGATAGGCCTTCTTAATTTCATCTTTAGATGCACTCTTAGGTACACCCAAGATTTCATAGTAATCACGTTTGTCACTCATAACTAAAATACAAAGAAAGCCCCATTTGGGGCCTTCTTATTCCTCTTTAAGAGAATTATTAAACTTCTTTGTAGTCAGCATCTACCACATCATCTCCATCATCCTTTTTGGATGCTGAGTCGGCCTGTTGCCCTTGTGGACCGGCACCTTGACCGGCATCAGCTCCGGTTCCTTGATACATGAACTGGGCAAGGCTGTGAGCGACGTTTTGAAGTCTTTCAGTCGCTGCTTTAATTTCGTCCAGAGATTCTGAAGCGAGTTTTGTTTT
>CANHJD010000090.1 GCA_947461145.1 Bacteriovoracaceae bacterium | reverse complement strand
GGTTACTCCTCTCACTTTGCGGAGACGCAAAAGCGTCTTGGATCACCTGACGCAGCTTTATTACCGATCGGCGCCTATTCTCCAGATTACCTTATGCAAATTAATCACATGAATCCTGAAGAGGCCATTCAGGCCCATAAAGACCTCAAGGCGATCTATTCTTTTGGTATGCATTTTGGAACATTTCCACTTACTGATGAAAGTATGAATGAGCCAGTTGAACGTCTTAAAACAGGTCAGATAGAAAACTTTCTCGTCCTTGATCACGGAGAGTCCAAAGTTTTTTAATTCGGCCAGATATGAAACTCTCGTTGGATTCTTGCCTTCTCTTCCTCTGAGAAATGGTTCCCGTCAATAGAAAGGTGTCCAAGATTTTTCATGGTCTTAATTTGATCTGGTAAATGTTGAAATAAATTATTATCGAGATTAAGTCTTTTAAGATGTGCAAGTTCCTTGAATGAAAATGGGAGAGATTCTAGTTTATTTCCAGGTAAATGCATCTCGAGAAGTGACTGGCACATTGAAATTTCTTCGGGAAGCTTTTCAAGGTTACAACTTTTAATGGTTAGAAATTTTAGTGGGGCATTAATTCTGCCCAGAGGTAAAAGGAAATGCTTTATTGGTGTTTCTATAATCTTTATATTTTCAAGATTTGGTAGTGAGAAAAGTCCTGATAAGTCTCCTTGGAAAAACTCCCATTTTATCGATAGAATTTTTAGATTTTTCCAGCCATGAATTTCATGAGGGAATTCTGTGCATTCTCCGTCTAGGTAAGCTTCCGTCAGGTTTGGTAAGTCAAAGAGAGAAATTGGAAAATGCTTATCTTTGATCGTTATCTTTATCGCAGTAACTTGATCACGCTCTTTTAGGGCCGTTGATAAATTCTTATATAATTTCATGGTTCATGTAGCTCAAGGCATGGGTCATTGGACCAAAATTGATTCGATAATTCGCACTTTTTTGAACTTTTTCTTTAGCATGAATTGCAATACCTAAACCGGCCTTAAGAAGCATGGGAATATCATTCGCGCCATCCCCAATCGCGACAACTTGCTCTAAAGAGAGATTCTCTCTCTTTGCAAGATCTATAACGATATTTTCTTTTGCCTCTGCATTCACAATTGCCCCTAAAACATTTCCTGTTAAGAGATCTCCATCAAACTCAAGATCATTCGCGAAGACGTAATCCATCTCCAATTGTGATTGGATATTTTTTGCAAAAAATTTGAACCCGCCGGAGGCGATGGCAGTTTTGACACCACTTCGCTTGAGGATTTTGAGAAATTCTTTTGTTCCTGGAGTTAGGTTGAGGCCTTGAAGAATATCTTCCATGTGTCTTCTATGAAACCCTTTAAGCAGAGAAACTCTCTCTCTTAAGGATTGATCAAAATTAAGCTCACCATTCATGGCCTTAGAGGTGATTATTTTTACTTTATCCCCAATCCCATGCTTGATGGCCATTTCATCTATGACCTCAGAAGTAATGAGAGTCGAGTCCATATCAAATATGGCGAGTTTCTTCTTAGTTTCAAAAAGGGACTTTGGAATTAGTTCAACGTCGATGCGATGAATTGAGGCGAGTCTCATTAAGTCCAGATTGAGAATTTCTTTTTGAGTCGAAATTAATTCTAAATCAAAATAAAGAGCGTGACTGAGACTGGTTGTTTTAAATTCTTTGGAAAAAATAATCAAATGGTTGAATGAGATTATTTTTTCCAGCTCTAGCTGAAAAATTTCATTTATTGGTCTTTCAGAGACACAGGCCAATATATAGTTCGAATTCATGATGACTCTCAGTGTGATTTTTTGACGCGTCTTTTTTCAGCACGCTTCTCCTGAAGTTTTTTTATCATGCTAAGTGAATAAAGCAAGGCCGACCACATTGAGAGGAGGGCAGAAATATAAATTAGAACAGTACCTATGAGGGGAAGATTCATTCCTAAGAAGTTATCATAGATCATGAGCATGGGAGTCGCGACCATTTGAGTTCCAGTTTTCCATTTTCCCATGGAACTAACTGGAACATCCACACCTTCAGTAAGGGCCAAAAGTCTTAGGGACGTCATATACATTTCACGTAAAACAAGAACAATGACAACGATTGGATGAACTCTATCCAAGGCAAGGAGCATAATAAGGGAAGAGACTACAAGGAATTTATCAGCAATTGGATCAAGAAAAGAGCCGAAGACAGTGACTATATTTCTTTTACGGGCGATATAGCCATCCAAGAAATCGGTTATACTGGCCACAACAAAAATCCAGCAAGCAACATGGCCAAGCCAGTGTTTGTAATCTGTTAGGGCTACTGGAGTATGTTGACCAAAATACAATGCCGAAACCACAACAGGGATCATTAACATTCTAAAAAATGTAAGTCTGTTAGGTAGGTTGTCTATTTCTAGGTCATTTATTTCCATCTTTAAGTAATTTATCAGACAGTTTTGCTACAAGCAAAAGAAAGCTTTACCTATCTTTCAGGATTTTTAGATAACCTATTACAATAAAGAGATATTGAGGTGCATATGGAACGTCGTTTTAATTTAATTAAGTCTGATTTTGAAAAACATGAGAAGAGAATTCTCCCTAGATTTCCTTTTTGTTACCTGACTTTTAAATCAGATAAAAACAATCGAGTATATGAAGTTAAGGATATTTCTCACTCAGGGATGCAGATTTCTCTTAAAGATGACTCTCAGGAGTTTGAGCCGGAGTCAGTGTTAAAGGGAAGTGTCCATTGGTTAGGGAAAAATTTGGACATTGCAGGGGTAGTGAAATGGTCCACTACTAATCGACTGGGAATAGAATTTGTGAAAAGACGTGAGGCAATTGAGAAGGTCCACGAATTTTTAAATATTCAAGAGATCATTAAAAGACTTAAACCTCTGCATAAAGTTGACGATGGTTTGGAAATACCTGCTCGTTTAAAATACTGGGTTCAGTCTGATGGTCCAGTAGGATTTTTTGTATGGCAACATGGTGACGGGGAAATTGCTAAAATTCAGACTCTCTTTTTTGAAGTCTTTGTAGAGTGGGAAGACGGGATTGGACTTAAGACTGGACGCATTCTTTCTAAGAGGAATGTGGATTCTCCACTAGTGACCGAAGATGAATGGGTTTTTCAAATTGACGCTTACCTTGATCAAGATAAATTAAATCGAGTCAAAGAGCTCACGCAACTTTTGCCCGAGGATCAAATCCCAGCAGAGGTCAAAACCTTTATCTTGCGTCAATTCAGTTAGATCTTCATAGATTTTATCCTTTGTTGTAAGATAAAGTGGAAAACTTTATCAGGGAACACATATGAATCGAAACCTTGCCATGGAATTTGTCCGAGTTACTGAGATGGCCGCAATAGCCTCTGCTCGCCTTATGGGGCGTGGAGATGAAAAAGCTGCTGATCAGGCAGCCGTAGATGCCATGAGAGCAATGTTGGATTCAATTGATTGTGAAGCCACTGTTGTTATTGGAGAAGGTGAGAGAGATGAAGCTCCTATGCTTTATATCGGTGAGAAAGTTGGGACAGGTGTTGGTGCCAAATTAGAAATTGCTCTTGATCCATTAGAAGGAACAACAATATGTGCTCACGGAGGACCAAACTCCATTTCAGTGATGGCCATTGGTGAGCCAGGTGGCCTTTTGCATGCGCCTGATACGTACATGTTAAAAATTGCGGCCGGTAGAGAAGGCAAAGGCATTCTTGATATTCGCCAATCACCAACTGAGAATTTAAAACGTCTGGCAGATGCAAAGAAGTGTCGTGTGGCAGATCTCACGGCGATAATTTTAGATCGTCCTCGTCACAAAGAACTAATTGAAGAAGTTCGCGCCTCTGGTGCGAGAATTAATCTTATTGGAGATGGGGATGTTTCTGCAGCGATCGCAACAGCAACTCCAAATACAGGGATTGATATTCTCTTCGGAATTGGGGGGGCGCCAGAGGGAGTGATTTCTGCGGCAGCTCTTCAGTGTTTAGGAGGAGAGTTTCAAGGTATTTTAAAACCAAGAAACCAAGGTGAAGTTGAAAGGGCCCTAAAAATGGGGATCGATGATATTAATCGTGTGTTTAAAATAGATGAGCTTGCCAAAGGGCACCTCATGTTTTGCGCCACTGGTGTGACTACAGGAAACTTCCTTGATGGAGTTATTTTTAAGCCATGGGGATGTTTAACTCACTCACTAGTGATGAGAAGTGAATCAGGAACGATTCGTCACATTCGTGCCGAACATCATTTTGATAAAAAACCAAGATATTAAAAAGGATTTCACATGGCCCGTGCAGACAGAACTGAAATTTATGATGTCCCTGTAGAAAAATTTTATCAGGCGATCGTTGATTATAAAAAATATACTGATTTCGTTGATGGCGTAAAATCAGTTGTGATTGAAAAAGAAACACCTGATGGTGCTGTTGTTAAATTTACAATCAATATCATCAAAGAAATTTCTTACACGATTACACTTAAACATACCCCGAACAAAGAAGTGGCCTGGTCACTTGTAACAGGCGATATGATGAAAGTGAATAATGGGAAATGGACGCTAAAAGATTTGGGCAATGGTAAAACTGAAGTTAATTATAATCTTGAAATGGAATTTAAAGGTTTCTTACCGGGCCTTGGAATGATTGAAAAAACATTAGTGTCGACGAATCTTCCAATGACAATGAAGTCATTCTCTAAAAGAGCTCAGGAGCTATAAAATGGATGATAAAGAAAGAGACCGTGATGGTAAGATTGGCGATCTTCTAAAAAAAGTCCTCACCACTGGAGTCACGGCCGCTTTCATGACTGAGGAAGGTGTTCGTGCCGTTCTTAAGGATCTTCCTTTACCAAAGGATATGGTAGGCTCATTGGTGGAAAATGCTAAGAATACGAAAACTGAATTTGTCTCATCTGTAAAAAATGAGCTCAGAAATTATCTGGATAAAATAGATATCTCTCAGGAAATTGATAAGATTGCTGAAAAATATGATTTTGAGATTAAGGCGACTATAAGTCTAAAAAAGAAAAAGAAAGGCAAGGGAGCCGAGGGTGAGCCTTGATAAAAAGGGCCTTTATGCCCAAAAACTCAGCTCACTAAAAACGAAGCTTCCCATTGGATCAAATCTCCTCATTGTCTCTAAAACTCGCTCAATTGAAGATATTGAGCTCTACTACGAATTAGGTCACAGAGATTTTGGGGAAAATAGGGTTCAGGAGCTTCTCGAAAAAGCAGAACAGCTTAAAACCCTCTGCCCTGACATTCGCTGGCATATGATAGGGAACCTTCAGACAAACAAAATAAACCAACTTTTTTCTGTTCCAAATCTTTGGGCGATTCATTCAGTTGATGATCGGGAGCTTCTAGAAAAAATGCTGAAAGCAAAAGAGCGTTTGGAGAAGCCTGTTCATCTTTTTTTGCAGTTTAATACCTCCAAAGAAGCTCAGAAGTCTGGCTTTGAGGACTACGCAGCTCTCAAGAGTGCTGGAGAATTAGTCCATCATGATTCAAAATTAAAGCTTCAAGGACTCATGACAATGGGCACATTAAGAACCGAAAATTTTGATTTAGAGGCGAGACGTTGCTTTAAAAGCTTGGATGAATTAAAACAAAATCTCTCAAATGAATTAAAATTAAAACTAGAGACTTCCATGGGCATGAGTCAGGATTATCAAATTGCTTTAGAGGAAGGATCGAATTGGATTCGAATCGGAACGATGATGTTCACTGAGGACCATGAATAAATATTTTTGTGCTTCATTGCTTTTATTCGTAGGGAGTCATGCTCTCGCTAATAAATCTCCTAAAATTAAAAAAGGTGAAGTCAAGATTGCTTTTGACTGTTCGTCTTTCTCAGTTCCTCTCAATGATGTAGAGAGAACACAAATCTCTTTTTATAAAAATGAACTCTCTGAATTAATCATACGCTCGAGAAAATCTGAAGTTAATGATGTCACTGTTAAGTTTCGGCCCTCTCCAAACCAGGAGCTGCTTCTAAATGATGAACTCTATGATGATCTTAAAGAAAAGTCAGATCAATCTAAAGAAGAGGCAAGGCGCTCAGGTCAAAAGCAGGCACTAAGTCTTAAGTGCGAAGCCGATATTTTCCTTGGGCCAAAAATGACTCCTTCTTGTTCTTTAACAACAACCACTAATAATTTAACTAAAGATCATCAGACTTTTGCAAAGATGTGCAGCAAGCAATTAGGTGGCTCAACCCTTCAAGAATTTACCAAAATTTACATTAAGGCCATGAGTTGGGAGCTCAAAGGGTACTCTGTTGAGAGATGGGAAGTGAAAAATAGGTCTGGTAAAGAGTTCTGTCTCCTCGAGGTTTCCCATAAATTTGAAGTCCCAGAGACCCCTAAAGAGAGTTTGCCTCAGCGTTTAATGGATGGGGGCAAGAGCGAGATTCTTAAAATTCTCGCTACTTTCGTCGATCTTAAGCCCCTTTCTGAGCAGGGGGATAAAACGACTAAGGCCTTTGAAGCCGCTAACTCACCCTAATTTATAAGTTAAACTTATAAATCCCTGTAAATTTTCTATGGTATTTTTCAGCTAGGTGCCATCTAATTTTTTTCATGGACGACCCTAGTCATTGAAGATTATTTAGATAGTACATAGTTTAACCAACGGAGGTCCCATGGACACCATTAGAAAAGTACCTGAACTGAGCTTAATGAGTTTTTTGAATGGAACTAATAATGATAAGGTTAGTTTCGTAAATAACCTCTTCACTGGTCTAAAAGATTATGGATTCATCGTTCTTGTTGATCATCCAGTAGATCATCAAGTGACAGGTAAGGCCTATAATTTAATTCACGAGTTCTTCCAACTTTCTGAGGAAACTAAAAAGCAATACGTTTGCAAAGAAGGCGGCGGTCAGCGCGGTTATACAGCATTTGGCGTTGAGCATGCAAAAAATTCACCTTATCCTGATCTTAAAGAGTTTTGGCATGTAGGAAGAGAAATCCTTGTTAATCCAGCAATGAAGCAATATTTCCCAGACAATATTTGGCCTACTGAAATCAAAGAATTTAAAGAAACTTTTCTTCAGCTCTATAGTGCTTTGGATACAACATCAATTATTATCCTTGATGCTCTTGGAATGGCGCTCGATTTGCCTCAATCATATTTCCGCTCAATGCTACAAGATGGAAATTCAATTCTTCGTCCGATTCATTATCCACCTCTAGATGCTCGCGCCCCTAAGAACTGTGTTCGTTCTGCTGCTCATGAAGATATTAACCTTATCACAGTGATGGTTGGTGCAACAACTTCTGGGCTTGAGCTTTTAGACCGTGATGGTAAGTGGTTGCCAGTTAAGACTAATGAGAAGCAATTAGTGGTTGATTCAGGAGATATGCTTTCTCGTATTACGAACGATATTATTCCTGCTACGACACATAGAGTGGTTAATCCAGATAATGCTACTTCGAACCGTTACTCGATGCCATTTTTTGTTCATCCAAATCCAGATACAGTTCTTTCTTGTGTGCCTTCTTGTGTTGGTGCAGGAGCAAAGTATGAGGATATAAATTCACACGAGTGGTTAATGATTCGTTTGAAAGAAATTGGTCTTCTTAAAAAGTAATTTCTCCCAGGAAATTCTTGATTGATTAGAAATCCCGCCTTTCGGCGGGATTTTTTTTGATTAACGAAGTGGTCTAGGTTGAGCTCTGCGAGTTCTAAAAATGGCCTCTATAGGGATCGCCACAGTGAAAGCGACTGAAGCTCCACCGGCAGCAGTATAAACGGCATCGGCTACTTCAGGATGCCCTTTCCCTGAATATTTGTCGTAAAGTTCTTTTGAAACACCAGCTGCCATACTTCCTAGAAGACCTGCAAACGAAGTCATAAGATTCATTTGGAGATTTGTCGGATGGTAACCATTTCTTTTTGCAATGGCCCTAATAAGTCCTTCGGCAGTTAAAACTGTAACTCCGGAAATGATTGCACCAGCGATGAAATGTTTTTGCCAATCAGTTCTTACCGGAGAAAGAACTTTTGCCAACTTAAAAGATAAATAAACAGGAACTCCCACCTTCGCCAGGGTGAAAAGAGTACGCACTCCTGGAGAAACTGATCTGTGAGAATCTAATTGATTCATATCATAGTTAAGGACCATATTTGTCATTTGGGCCGGTGTCACTGGCCTTTCTTCCATGACCATTTCCTGATAACTAACAACCTTGCTCGTTCCATTTTCTTCTTGGATAAGAACTTCAGCGGAAATAATTTCATTCCCTTCTCTGCGACAAGCAAACGAAATGGTTGTCATATCTTCACTTGTTTGTTTGTCGGAGGCGATCATCGCCTGTTCTTTACAAGAGCCAAGTGTGGAGAGCATTTCTCTAATAGAAGTTGCCTTATTTGTAGTCGTAGTGCCCTCCTGTTCAATTCGTTGTGTATTGAATTTTGAAAGTCCCTTGGGCAAAGGAGCTGATTCAAGTTCAGAGCGAAGAACATCCTCAAGTTCAAGGATATTGCTGTCTGCAAGGACGGGGGTGGAGAGAACGAGTAGCGATAAAAGCCATGGTCTCAATTTCATAGAAACTCCTGTTTAGTTTATATGAAGAGGTCATATCACAGAACTTGACGCGACGCGCAGTCAAACTAGGGGTTAGGGAATATTTACAAGGTATCTAGTTATTATTAAAAGAGTCGTCTTAGGCCAAAACCAAATTTAAAATTAGTTTGGGTTGTAGTTTGGATTCGCCCATCTTGCTGTTTTTCCTTCGTTTGTAAGCTCTCAAAAGCCCCATCCGTCAGAAATTCCCAAGTGTCATTAAAAGGAAGGTTGATACCTAGTTTTACGGCCGGGAGGAGTCCTACTGGACCAGACTGACTCAGGCTTACCGTCGTTGTATTGGAGAGGCCATAACCGATGCCAGCGGCGGTATAAAAGCGACCGTTAATGTATTCTCTTAAAAAATCAAAATAGTAAATTACATCCGTAATGGCCAAAGTTCTTGTTGTGATGAACGAAGCCCCCGAATAGTTAATGACTTCTTTTTCATAGCGAAGTCCAAAATCAAGGGCGATAGGGCCGTAAAAATCTTTTTCATAATAAATTTCACCGAGAAATCCTCCACGCTGAGAAGTTGTGGCGGCGACATCTGAAACTGATTCGGAGAGACCCTTAGTGAGTGCACCCTTGAAAACCCATGAACGTCTTGCCTGTGGAATTTCCGTCTTAATATATTTTCTTCTCTCTGATTCAGGAGCAAGGGCCCAAATATATTCCGTGGCAGGATAATAGGTAACGATTTTTCCCTTCTCAAAAGGGAAGATCGCTTCTTTATTGTTTAACTCCCACTGAGTGAAATTTCCAGTAACGTTAATGGCCTTGGCGATCACTGAAATATCTTCGGCCGTAAAGGTTGCCGTTACCCCTCGCATGATACCTTGGCGCTTTCCATTTCTTGTGATGAAGGTTTTTTTGGTGTCTGAAACGGCCTGAATCATGATGAGTTCAAAAGCATGAGCAGAGACACTCAAGAAAAGAGAAAAGAAAATAAGAAGTCGTAGTGAACTCATTCTAAAATCATAGCATGTTGCTGGGTTTTTAAAACGTGGAAATTACCCGATCGTTTTAGTAAGCCCCGTGAGTTGTATTGAGCTGCTCGCGGATTTTGTTAATTTGAGCTTCAGAGAGAGAAGAGCTACTACCTAGAAAGATGATCTCAGCGATTTGACCATCAAACGTGAAATCACCAAGTCTTGGTTTCGTTGAGGAATTATTGGTAAAGCTGTACGTGTTTAGCAAACTCACTCCATAGGTCGCAGTTGTGTCCGCCGCCCAGATCGGAGATGTAAATGAACTCCAATAACTAGTCCAGGATAAATTATTTTTATTAAATTTTGAAAGGGTATAAAAATTTGTGGATTTAGTAGAGCTTGTCGATTCAAAGTAAAAAAACTTTGTGGGATTTGTACTACTCGGCGGACCGAAAGAGATAATTGTATGGCGGCGAGGTGTTGATGTGGTCGAGACGCTTGCCGCTTTCGCGTGCTTCATCACAACGACATAATATTTAATATTAGATAAAGATGGAAGGTACAAATAACTTTGATTATTAAACTGAGCATATGAAGTTAATTGAGTGCCGAATCCCACAATACCATTTCCTGTAACTAGCTTCGGCCCAGGATTTGTTCCAGAGGTAATATTTTTTCCATTTCCAGATAGATCCGTCACGGCCGTAATACATTGATCTACGCCATTGCAGGTAGCTGTTGTAACGTTAGTGTTTTCAAAATTATAGCGCGCCAAAATATTTGAATAATAAACGTAATCTTTTTCGCTGAAAGTAAATGTGGTTGCTCCATTATGAAAAACATTATCTTGGATCGTTGCACTATTTAAATTGATGGTCGGTGTAACAGAAATTCCATCAAGATCAAGAACCGTATTTGAGCTATCAACAGTGTAATTACAGTTAAGAGTATTTCCAGTTACAGATGAGCAGGTTGCTGTCTTAGGAGTTCCGCCTACATTGATACTTAAAGTTGGCGTACCAGAGGCAAGGGTAATAGGCTCATGGTAATTAATCTTATAGCTTATGACATTCCCTGGTTTAAAGTAATCACCTGAGGTGCTGGCGGAGATGATCTGAGGGGCTTTCGCATCGACTTTAAGGGTCGATAAAAGCTGGTCTGTATAAGTTAGTATGGC
>CANHJD010000089.1 GCA_947461145.1 Bacteriovoracaceae bacterium | reverse complement strand
TTGCGTTAGATCGAATTTGTGTTTAAGCTTTAAATAAGAAAGGTCAATTACTATTAACCAACTATTTCCTGGGAGGAAATTATGGCTAAGAAAGCAGCAAAAAAAGCTACAAAAAAAGTAGCAAAGAAAGCAACTAAGAAAGTAGCAAAGAAAGCTACAAAGAAAGCTTCTAAGAAGAAGTAATCTAAAAAAAGCCCTCGCAAGAGGGCTTTTTTTTTGTCCAAAATTTAAGTCATTTTATTTTTTTTCAGAGTCAGAATCCTTAGAATCCCTTCCAAAAAATGGTTTTATTAGTCCTCCGAGAGAAGGAATCATTCCGCCAAGTCGATTAAGATTTAGAAGCTTGGGGATTTGTCCTTTAAAGTTCACATGAGGAGCAAAAAGGATCACTAGGAACCTGAGTAGTGTCGATGTGGCAAATAATGACAAGTAAGAATCAAAATTTTCTGGAAGAAGTTTCATAAAGCCGGCCCCAAGCAAAGATCCAATGACCATTCCTGTAGTATTGAGGAAGCTAATGTAGGTAATAATGCTTGTTCGTTCGCGATCGTCAATTTTTTGATAGTATAAAAGTACCGTAGATAGTTCAAAAGCGGCCCAATAGCACCCTGATAGGAACTCTATTAACAAAATGAGTTCGTATCTTTGGGTCAGAGACCATAAAAGTGGGCTAGTTGTGATACCCATGGTGGAAAATAGTAATAATTTATTTATGTGTTTAGATTTTGCCTTCAATTGCAGAAGTCTGTAGGCAAAAACTCTTCCGAAGTAGGCAACGGATGTGATTGCCATGTATTCGATGTAGTTAAACTTCAGTTTTCCCAGCATATAGGGATTAAAGTAAGGAGCAGAAAAATGCACGGTAATAAAAAAGAAAAAAAGAAAAAGAATAAGTTTGCCTTGTTCGGTTTTCCTTATGGAGCTTAAAAAATCTCTTAATCGAACTCTGTGTTCAGAACCTGGAGCAAGATCATAGTCATTATGATTTTTCTTCACTTCGTAGATGGAGAGGCACTTTAGCAGCAGACCAAGACTAAAAATTCCAACGTAAACTGAGAGTTCTATTTCATGGCCCTTGGCCCAAAATAATAAAAGTCCGCTTGTAATAAGTCCGGCAAACACAGAGAGTTGGCCAAATTGATTTCTGATGGAGAAGAATTTTAGCCGAAATTTAGCTGGAACTGTATGCCCCATAAGCCTATTCCATGGGGGATTAAGGGAAAGTAAGCTGGCCCAATAGATCCCCAAGACTCCCATAATGAGAATGGTGGAATTTATTTTGAACCATCCAATTAGAATCAGGGGAAGCATTGAAATTGCCTGAATAGAAAGAAAAAGCAGTAATCGATTTTTTAGAGAATATTTTCTAAAAAATGAGCGAATGGAAAAAAGTTGAAAGACAACGCCTATAAATTGTGGAACCACGGTCCCTAGTCCTGCAACCACGTCGGGAATTCCTAGCGCCAGCATGAAGGCGCAGAAGTAACTTTCAGTCATGCCAATATTCAAACTGGTGTAGGAGGCATCTCGAAATGATGCTTTCATATGTTGTTTGGTGGAGACAAGAGCCGTTTTGCTCATCCGATCGGCCTGTGGTAGTCTAGTGGGGTAGGATAGAAAAAGAATATCTCTCCTCTGATAAAAACAAAATAGGAAAATGCGGCCAGATCATGAAGCGTCTCAATCAAATATTTTTTAAAGGCTTAATTGTCGTTCTCCCTATTACTCTGACATTTTACTTGTTAATTTGGGCGAGTATTAACATTGAGTCCCTATTCGCATCTGGAATTCATTTTATTGTTGGAAAAGAGTTGTACATACCGGGATTGGGTATTGCTTTAACGATTCTTTTCATTCTTTTGGTAGGACTTTTAGTTAATAACTATTTCACTGGAAGATTTTTTGCTTGGCTTTCAAAATCCTTGGAAAAAATTCCGCTTATTAAAGTCATTTATAACCCATTAAAAGATCTCATGGCCTTGATTCCTGGAAGAAGTAGTGACAAAGATAAGCCTCAGCGTGTAGTATTGGTGGCTTTAGAAAATATGGGTGTTGAAGTTTTAGGACTTGTGACGAGAGAAGATCTCGACGAGATTCAAGAAAGTTCAAAGGTCACTGTATATGTCCCTTTCAGCTACATGCTGGGTGGAATGACATTGATTGTTTCTAAAGACAAAGTTAAAAAAGTTGATATTCCTGTTGATCAGGCGCTTAAGTTGTCAGTTACTGCATGGATAAAGGCAAGTGAACAGTCCCGTGGATGAGTGTCCACTTTGTCTAAACAAGAATACTCAGGATTATGCCAGAGATCCATCACGTGACTTCTCTTTATGTTCAATTTGCAGTCTTATTTTCGTTCCAAGGTCTCAACTCATAAGTTCAAGCGACGAAAAAAAAAGATATGACTTTCATCAAAACGATGAAAGTGATGAATTTTATCGAAAATATCTCAATCTAATTGCTGAAAGTATTCTTCCAACCCTTTCTGAAGGTGAAGTTGGACTTGATTTTGGATGCGGAAGAACGACTCTGATGTCTGATCTGTTTAAAAAGAAGAATTTCGCTGTCGATTCGTATGATCTTTACTATTTCCCAGATCTGACAATTTGGAGCAAGAAATTTAATTTTATTATTCTCTCGGAAGTCATTGAGCATTTACGATATCCAATGGAAGAAATGAAAAAACTTCGGGACTTGCTGCTACCCGAGGGAAAAATATTCATTAAAACCAAACTTCACCCAGGAGATAAGTCTTTTTTTGATAATTGGTTTTATAAAAGAGATATAACCCATGTTCAGTTTTTCTCAGAGGATTCACTTAGGTATTTGGCCAAAGAGTTGAGCATGTCTGGGCCCAAAATATTGAGTGAGGATTTATTCGTTCTTACGGCAGCATCGATTTAAAATAATTGGCCATGCCATTAATGATCTCAGGATTTAATTTTAACTCCCGAAAAGTAATATTCGACATTTCAAAAATCCTCTTTGCCACAGAGTTTTCCACACTCCCTTCATATTTATCCGAAAGGTAGACAATCTCTTTTATTTTCACAGTTGCGAGCATTTTTGCACATTCATGGCAGGGAAAAAGAGTGACATAGCAGCGAGAATTTTCCAGTGGCGCTTTGGCATGTAGGATGGCATTTGCTTCAGAATGAACAACATAGGCATATTTTTGCTGGTCCAGAGGAACAGTGCGCACATTTCCCCAAGGGATTTTTGTTTCATCAATTCCAGCAATTTGACCGTTATAGCCCATTGATAACTGATGGTTATTATCATCTACAAATACGCAGCCAACCTTCGTATTCGGATCTTTACTCTTAAAAGAAGCCATCATGGCCTGTAGCATGAAATACTCATCCCAGTTTAAGTGAGACGATACTGGTACAAAATTGATCTTTTCAGCCATTTTTTAACTCAACATTTTTGATATTTCGAAGTATCTTTTAAGGGTCAATAACTGTCAATCAAGGTGCTTATATGAAATACGAAATTCCTCGCGAAATGTTTAAACAACGTCTTGAAGACCGATTAAATTTTGTTTTTATTGATCTTGTTCCCGCTGATCGCACACCAGTTAAGTTTGAAAATGTTGAACATTTTAATTATGGTTCAAATTTTAAAAATGAATTTTCTGCCAAATATCCAAATAAAGGTCAGAATGTCATGCTTTATAGTCTCCAAAAAGGAGATGATGCTCCCTCTAAAGCGGCAAATGATTTAGCTGATTTGGGTTATCATTTCGTCTATTTTTATAACGGAACTGCGGATGATGTTGTTCTGGATAAAGGATTAAATTAAAAAAAAAGCCCTCTCATGAGGGCTTTTTTTTTGTATTTTCTAGAAAAAACGAGCAAATCTGCAGTGAATATTTGCCCATCCACTTAAGAATGGATTGAAGGCCGTGGCATTCACAACAGCGTAACGGTAGCCGCCTGCTGGTAATAATTGTTCAACAAAAAAAGCATTAAAAACTGGTCCAGCAGCAGTTTGTCCAAACACCTGGCCGTTACAAATGATGGGCTCATAGTAGGGATTATAAACTTGCGCCGTCACTTGTCCGGGAAGAACAGTAACGAAAGCTTTTGCCGGAAAAAACTGGGCAAAAGCTGATGAAGTCATGGTGATAACTAAAGCTAAAACAAGGGCCTTGAGTTTCATTAAAACCTCCAATATAAATCTTTGTCTGCCATGCTTATAGAAAGCCTTTGGGCGTAATGTCAATATGAACTGCTGACAAAGTTACTCGGGAAAGATAAAACACTAGGAAAATTCGTACGTTAGCAATGAGGTAAGAGATGACTATTCCTGCTCATTTTCCCACTGAACCCCAGCAAGTTTGGAAATATTTTCACGCAATTAACCAGATTCCTCGCCCGTCCAAGAAAGAGGACAAGTTCAGAGAATTTATTTTAAATGAGGCTGCTCTCCTAAATCTTAGATCTCACACTGATGAAGTGGGAAATGTGATTGTCTATGTTCCCGCTTCAAAGGGATATGAAAATCACGAGACTGTGATTATTCAAAACCATATGGACATGGTGACAGACGCAACACCTGATAGAGTTATAAATTTTAATACTGATCCCATCATCACTTTGAGAGAAGGAGATTGGATTAAAGCTGATCGAACAACTCTCGGAGCGGATAATGGAATAGGCTGTGCAGCAGCCTTGGCCCTCATGCATGATTCTTCAATTGCTCATCCTCCTCTAGAGTTACTTTTCACCATTGATGAAGAGACTGGTTTGAAGGGAGCATGGGGAGTAGATGCAAGTTATCTAAAAGGCAAAAAAATGCTTAATTTAGATACTGAGGAATGGGGAAGCCTCTATATCGGATGTGCAGGGGGAATTGATTACGAATTCAAAAGAACTTTTGAGCTCACTCCGGCCAAGCATAAATCAACTGGCGCAAAATTAATTGTTGGTGGATTTTTAGGTGGTCACTCGGGAGTTGATATTCATGAGCAACGTGGAAATGCTATTAAATTTCTCATGGACTGGCTTAATACTATGCCGTCTGAATCTTACCAATTAAATGAATGGAGAGGGGGGAAGGCCCATAATATTATCCCTAGGGATGCCTTTGCCCTGGTGAATTTAACGAATATCGATATTGCTCAAAAGGCATTGGTCGAAGTTTCTTCTCGCTGGAAGACTTTTATGCCGGAGAGTGATCAAAATTTCTTTGGTAAAATTGAACTCCTAGAGTCTTCCTTTGAAGAGGTCCTGTCTGATCAGGATAAAAAGCTCGCTACAAATTTTTTAATGGCGTTTCCCCATGGGGCTCATGCCTATGATCTTGCCAGTCATAAAGAGCTCGTCGCCCTAAGTAATAATCTGGCGATCTCCCTTTTGGTGAGAGGACAGTTTTATCTGCAGAGTTCATTGCGCTTTTTTGATCGAGGAGAGTGCGTTGGATTAGAAAATCAGGTTGTCTCTCTGGCCAATGGTTTTGGGATGGAGTTTACTAAAAATGGAGAGTACCCAAGTTGGAAGCCAGTCAGAGAGAATCAGTTATTAGATCTTGTTGCTGGTAAATATCAGGAAATTTTCCAAAAAGAAGCCAAGATCACCGCGATTCACGCGGGCCTTGAGTGCGGAATTTTGCGGGATAAAATTGGCCCAATTGATGCCGTTTCGTTTGGACCAACAATTATGGGGGCCCACTCGCCACAGGAACGACTCCTAGTCCCGACAGTTGCACCATTTTGGAACTTATTATTAGAAGTATTAAAATCACTCTAAAGGAATAAATATGATCGCTTACGAAAATTATAAAATCATTCACCTGCTTTCTATCGTCATTCTTCTGACAGGTCTTTCAATCAGTTTTTATGGGACTCATTTAAAGCATATTAAAATTCTTACTGGAATTGCGACCCTGTTAACTTTAGTTGGGGGAATGGGACTAATGGCCCGTCTTGGAATTGGGCACACTGGTGGGTGGCCTCTTTGGATAAAAGTTAAAATGACTATTTGGTTTTTAATTGGAGTGGGGGGAGCCATTATTGCTCGTCGTTTTCCGAAGTATGGTAAGCCAGCTTACTTTTTATCTTTGTTTCTTTTCGGAGTTGCCAGCATGATGGCCGTTTATAAGTTCGAATAATTTTTCTTTTCTTTTCTTTTTATAAGGCCCACAATTTAATTAATGATTGCTTGGGCCTTACAAATTTTTATCTACATGACGATTGCTGATGCTCTTATGAGCTATTTCCCAGATTTGCGGCGTAATCCTATGCTGGAGCAGTTTCATCGTTTTATGGAAATGATCCAGAAGCCTATTCGAGATAGATTGCCAAAAGATATGCCTTTTGATCCGACACCAATGATTGTTATTTTTATTTGCACTATGCTGAAGTCTATATTTTAGGGGATATCATGGACGATATTGAACTTCTGGTAGCTGAAACCTTTAGCCATTTGCGGGAAAATTTTGGAAATCTTCCTGAATCACTTAGCTCAGATCTTGCCCCCACGGAATCAAGTGACATTGGTTTTTTACCTGAACTTCCCGGAGTTCTCTATCATTTACAAAAATCATCATCCCTTTTTGTAATAAGAACTTTTGTTTCACGTAATATTCGTCAAGATTACCAGAAAATCATCGAAAATCCGGAAGACTACCCAAGCTTGAGATTACTTGATGGGTCAGTTGTGGGCATAGAAAAGAAATTAAGATTTTTTATGCTTGATACTCATCTACAGGCAGAAATTATTCACGATCAGATTTCAAATCGACGCTTTCCTGTCGATGAAGAAATAATGTGCAATCTATCGGACCCTGGGTTTAGTTGGTGGTTAACTAAAAGAACTAATGGCTTTCAGATCTCTTTTACTTTTTCTGTTTCATCGGAAGATTCTACTGTGAAACTTGGCCCCATCGGAGATCAACAGCTTGCTCTTAAAAGTTTTCAAGAGATGGAAAGCCTTATGAGTGAGGCAGGGTTAAATTTAAACATTCAAAATGAATGCAATCGTGTTCAGTTTAATGATGGTGAAGAGTTACTACTTGAAGAATTAAAAGATCTTTTCGAGTTTGGAGTGATGGGCGAAGGAATGACAAAGCTCTTTAAGCTTCTTGCTCGTAGAATTGGTGACCATTCAAAGCTTGAAACTTTATGGTTATATTTTCAGGAAATCGCCGCTATGAGACGGTTTTGGATCCAGATTCAGTATGACCTTTTCGATGGCTAGTGCTTAGTCTGTTTTAGGCTTTCTTCATGCTTGGCAGCAAGATAGCCGGTGACCATTAACTGAGCGAGCATTCCAAGTTCTTCATCATCTGTAATGCCATAAAAGTTTTCGATATGGTGAACGAAAATTTCAACATCATCGTCTTTTAAATGTTTTTCAACCATCGACATCATGTCTTCTGACTCCATTTTCTCTAAGGACGTGAAGAAAGAAGTAAGAATTTGCTGTTTTTCACTACTCATGATTTTCGTTCCCTGGTGGCATTTTGCACCACGCAATTAATTTGTTGCCTTTTAATTTTTGGCATGAGACCAATCGATTAATTCTTTGTATTCCATGCAAGTATTGCTTAGAATAATTTGCTAATTCAATTGGACTGATTGTAAGGAAGGCGACACCGGTATGAAAAGCTCTTTTCTTTTATTAATAGTAGTGGCCCTCTTTTCAGCTCCAATCGCTTTAGGACAAGCTACCAATGCTAAGCCAAAGCTTGGTAGAAAAGCTCAGCAAGTAACAACAACGCTGCCTATTCTTGCTCAGGAGGCAAAACCTTCTGTTCAAATTGCCAAAAGTTCTTTCGATAAATTTTACGAGCGCCTAGGGATTTCCTATTTTGGTGCTTATACATCCCCAAACCTTGAAGATTGGGATTCAAGATATGCAGCAACTTCCCCAGCAACTCAGTCTACAAGGTGTAATAATTGTGACACTTATGCTCACGGTTTATTTAACCAAGTAAACTTTGCTTATAATTTTGGTGCGAAATTAAGATTAAACCTTGTTCCAAGATGGACCATGTTTTTAGCTGAACCTTCAGATCAAGATCCCGGCCAGAGAGGTATGTTTTTAGTTGAGGATGCGCTTATTGGATTTTCAGGAGTTCTTTTTGTTTCTGCAGATAAAAAGTTCTCTTGGTTTACAGCCCCAAGAATGCGTCTTCCAACAAGTCTTGCAACGAGAAGTAATGTTCATCCGGTTTTTGGGCGTCTTAACTATCAGCTAGAGTGGAACAATTCTTTTACTTACACTTTTAATACAGAGTGGGAAGCTAGTTTACTCTTAGGAAATAGGGTGTGGATTTTTGATAACCGTTACAATTTATCCCGTCACCGCATAGTATTGAATCCTTCAATCTCTTATACTTTGAATGAAACGACAAAAATTCAGAGTTATTTTGAGTTCTTTTTAGAGAATAATAGAAATTGGAAAAGCATAAATGGGAAATACCCTAATTATATAAATAATTGGCAGAACCTTATGGTGGGCGTTTCCCATGATTTGACTCCCAGTTTAAATATCCTGCCATTTGTCTCAAATTTCATAGATACAGTCCCTTACTCCACTCGATCTCTTTGGGTGGGAGCATGGATTAGCTACACAATTAAGTAGGTTATAAGATCTGTAAGTTGTAAAAATTACAGCTTTTACAATGTCTTTCATTACGCAGTTTGCAACATCACTGGGGTTATGTTAATAAGCACTCAGTCGTAAATTTTGTTTGCCTTGTTCCCCACCCGGATCTTTATCCAATGTCTTAAGGTCTAAGTGGTTCCCAAGGTTTTTTAGAGACCTTAGACCGTCTCTTATTATTCAAAATCTGCATTTTATTTATTTTTTTCTCTAAAGGAGAAACTATGTCTTTTATTAATTTAGGACTTAAACAGTCATCACTCAAAGCTATTGAAAAATTGGGCTACGAAAACCCTTCGGAAATTCAAAGCCAAGCTATTCCTGTTCTTATGAAAGGTGATATCGATTTTATAGGTCAGGCACAAACTGGCTCTGGTAAAACAGCCGCTTTCGTTCTCCCACTTTTGGAAAAACTTGATTTTAAATCTTCTGCTCTTCAAGCACTTGTTCTTGCTCCTACTCGCGAACTTGCCAATCAAATTCATGAAGAGATTCAAAAGCTTTCTGCTTTTGAAAACATTCGTTCAATGTCTGTGTATGGCGGAACTTCAACTGGCCTTCAAATTAAAGATTTAAAAGCTAAAAAACCTCAGATCGTGGTTGGAACTCCTGGGCGGGTGACTGATCTTATTGAGCGTGGTGTTTTAAAATTTGAGGCTACAAGATTTGTTATTTTGGATGAAGCCGATGAAATGCTTGATATGGGATTTTTTGATGATGTGACTGACATTATTGCAAAAGTTCCAGAAAAGAAAATTTGGATGTTCTCTGCAACGATGCCAGGTCCTATTGCTAATTTAGTGGCCCGTGAATTTGATAATCCTGTTGTTGTGAAAGTAACTAAAAAAGTTCTAACGGCCGATACTGTTGAGCAAAAAGCGGTTGTCGTTCGTCGTGAAAATGGTATCGAAGCTCTTTGTCGTTATATGGATTTCTCTGACGGAATGTATGCCATCATTTTTACGAGAACTAAAATCGGTGCCAAAGAGTTAACTGATGAATTGAATGCTCGTGGTTATCCAACAGATGCTCTTCATGGAGATATGGATCAGGCTGCTCGTGACATGACGATGAAAAAATTTAAAGAGAAGAAAATTAATTTACTTGTATGTACTGACGTTGCTGCTCGTGGGATTGATGTTAATAATCTTACTCACGTTATTAACTTTGGTCTTCCTCAAGATAATGAGTCTTATGTTCACCGTATCGGTCGTACTGGCCGTGGTGGTTCAAAAGGGATTTCACTCTCTATTATCGAGCCATCGGAGCAGGGCAGAGTTGGACAAATTGAGCGTCTTACTAAAGCAAAAATTGAAAGAGTTGAGCTTCCACGTGTAAATGAAATTCGTGAGAAAATCTTAGAAAAATCAATGGTACGTTTTACGGATCATGTTGCTAATTTCAAAGATGAAGAGGCCATGCACTTTGACTCATTCAAAGCGAAATTCGATTCACTTGATAAGGATGATTTAATCAAGGGGATTTATGGATTTATGTTCGAAAACACTCTCAAGCGTTATCAAAAGGCACAGGAAATAGATATTGCTGCTCGCCCACAAGGAGACAGAGGTGTTCGCGTGACTTCAGGAATGCAGAGATTCTTCATTAATCTTGGTAAAATGGATGGAGTCACTTCAGGTGATCTTCTTAAATTTGTTGCTCAGGTTGCTGGAATCAACGGTCGTGATATCGGTCGCATTGATACCAAAGAAAAGTTTGCCTTTATCGAAGCAAGCTCTGTGCACACAGATGCGATTATGAATCTTAAAGGTGAAATGTATGGCAACCGTCGCGTGAGCATTGAACTTGCTGAAGCACCATCAAATGCTTTCGGTGGCGGAAGTAGAAGTGGTGGAGGCGGTTACCGTGGAAACGGTGGCGGACGAAGTGGCGGTGGACGCTCATTCGGTGGTGGTCAAGGAACTCGAAGTCGTTATTAATCAGAACTCTTCTCATATCCGCAGGGGCACTTAAAAGTGCCCCTATGTTGCTAGGCAAAAATTTCTTTTCTCTAACCCATTGTAACCACTAGTTGACCGTGTTAAATT
The DNA here is from genome assembly GCA_947461145.1 of Bacteriovoracaceae bacterium. Classification (GTDB taxonomy): domain Bacteria; phylum Bdellovibrionota; class Bacteriovoracia; order Bacteriovoracales; family Bacteriovoracaceae; genus Peredibacter. Next base: position 114 of record CANHJD010000089.1, on the reverse strand, counting down.
GGAATTAACACACAAACCCAAATGATTATGGGCAGCTAGTGCTCAAAAATACAGGATGTATTTTGCGTGGAATTAAGAATGAACCGACCGTCTTATGACGAGTATGAAGAAGTA
>CANHJD010000088.1 GCA_947461145.1 Bacteriovoracaceae bacterium | reverse complement strand
CTAGACCAGATTGTGCCACAGAATATGAAGCACTATTTAAAAAATGCGCGAGCCACGGAACCAAGTCAAGTAGTGACGACCGTTTCCATGAAGGAGAATACAAATGAGTAGTATCGACACCCGTTCGACTTTTTTTCCAAAAGGTCGCAACGTTCAAACTGAATCTACAAAAAGTGGAAGTGACGTTGGTGGGATTAATCGTAACTCAGCTGAACGTACAACAGAAATCATGGATAAAACATCTACAGATGCAAAAGTTAGCATTCCTGAAGGTGTAAAAGAATTTTCGCGAATTAAGAAAGCGGCCATGAGTGCTCCAGAGCCAGATAATTCAGAAAAAATTGCACGACTAAAAGCTCAAATTGCTGCTGGCACATATGAAGTAGATTACGATGGATTAGCAGACAAAATACTTACTTCTGAATTTTAAGGAGCAATGGAAATGGATTCACTTCTAAGTGAGAAAAAACTCTACTACCAACGTGTCATAGACATTTGGGAGGGGTTTTGCCAACTTCACAAGGAATTGTTTGAGCTTACTTGTGAGGAGTACATTACGCTTCTAGCAAGCGATTTAGAAAAACTAGAATCTATGATCCCTCTCAAAGAAGAAATTATACAAAAGATCGGAGATCTTGAAACTGAACGTGGAGAGCTAGTAGAACAGATTAACAGTCGGAATATTTTTGCGACAAGAATATTAAAGGCTGGCGACCTCCTCACTTCTTTCTCTGAATTAGATCAGGCCCATGGTCTTCCAGCTTTGAGAAACCTTAACTCGCTTCTCATAGATATTGTCGAAAAAATACAAGATCAAAATAAAAAGAATCAGATGTTTTTAAATAAGGCGATGGCCTCACTGCGAGAAGTTAAACAAGGCTTCAGCGGGAAGAAAACTTATACAACATACGGCGCGGATGGAATGGCACGCGCTTTAGGGCGATAGTAAGCCGAAGGACTAGGATTGTCTGGCGATTTATTAAATATAGGTAAATCAGGTCTCTTTGCAGCGAAACAGTCGATGTCTACGACTTCGCACAATATTGCCAACGCCAATACGGACGGCTTCTCACGCCAGGAAGTTAAGACAGAGACAAACACTCCTGTTGGAGAAGGAAGCTACGCCATTGGACGAGGTGTAGAAATTCAAAGTATTCGCAGATCTCATGATGAGCTTATTGAAAAAAAATTAAATAATTCCATTACAGCAAATAAATATCATGAGGAAAGAGCTCTCCAGTTAGGGCATGTTGAAGAAATCTTTAATGAAATAAATTCCGATGGTATGGGTAAGATTCTTAATCGGTTTTTTAACTCAATGAGAGAGCTTTCTACCCAGCCTGAAAATGAGACTGTCAGAGGAGTAGTTCGTGAGAATGCTCGAATTGTAGTTGGTGATTTTCATCGGATTCAAGAAAACCTTGATCATGTTCGCTCTGGAATGAATAAGAAAATTGAGCTTGCAGTTGATGAGATTAATGGATTAACAACAACCATCGCAAAATTAAATAAAGAAATAAATATTCAGGAAGTTGCAGGTGGAATGGCTAATGACTTAAGAGATCAGCGTGACCGAGCACTCAGGACACTATCTGAGTTCTTTCCAATTCAATCTTACGCCGATGGTGAAGGACAGTTTGTAGTTAATATTGAGGGTGTTGGTTCAATTGTAGCTGGTGGTATTGCACAGGAACTTATTATTGGTTCTACTCTCAAGGAAGGAGATACTTCTACTGGAAAGGGTAATGTTGAAATATTCTTTTCTAGTCGACAAGGCATACCTTTTTCAAACAGATTTAAAGGTGGAGAGCTTGGGGCTCTTCTCAAGACAAGACAAGATGAGGTCGCAGGCCTTGAAAAGCAATTGGATGAGCTTGCCCATGGTTTGGTACATGCGACTAACGCTATTCACCGTCGAGGCTATGCCAACAAGCCGGTACCAGTTGATGAAATGGGCAACCCAATTCCTGGAGCAGCGTCTGAAAAAGTAACTGGAATTAATTTTTTTAAAGAACCTCTTGATTTAAACCGAGCTGCAGAACATATCGACCTTTCTAATGAAGTTAAGCGAGATGTTAATAATATCGCAACGGGTTTAGAGGCCAATAAGCCTGGTGACAACAGAGTTGCGATTGCAATTTCTAAATTGCAGCATGAAAAAGTTCTTAATAATGGAAATGCCACATTCGAAGAGCATCATCTTAAGGCGGTAGGACACATCGGGTTGCAAGCGGCGAAAGCTAAACTTGATAATGAACAGACGGCCGGAATTCTTGCTCAAGCCAAATCATTTAAAGAGCGTATGGCAGGAGTTTCACTGGATGAGGAAGCGGCTAATATGGTTCGCTTTCAGAATGCTTATGAAGCTTCAGCTAAAGTAATAAGAGCATCAGATGAGATGTTTAAATCAGTCTTGGGACTACTCTCATGAGGCTAATTTATGAGTAGAGTATCAGAAAATTCTTCGGTCAATGCCATAAACTACGCTGTTGGGAAAACCAAGGGTAAAGTGGAAGACCTTCAACTCAAGGGCTCAACTCTAAAAAGGGTGTCAAAGCCGTCTGATGATGCAGTTGGAAACGTCCAGCTTATGGCCATGAGATCTGAGAATATTGATGGGGATCAATATCAAAGGAACCTTAGTTTTGCCCAGGCTCAACTATCATTTACCGAAAATGTTCTCGAAGAAATGACAGATATTTTAGTTAAAGCTAAAGAACTTGCTATTGGACAATCTTCTTCTATTTTCAGCCCCGAAATACGTCAAGGAATTGCAAAAGAAATACATCAACTGCGTCAACAGATGCTTGGTCTTGGAAATAAGAGGATTGGAAATCGTTACCTGTTTTCAGGACAAAAAATACTTACTCGTCCATTTGATATCGATGGAAAATATTCCGGCGATCAAAGCAAAGTAAATATTGAAATCAACAAAGATATTTTTGTTCCTATCAACGTCAATGGCTATGAACTGTTTTATACAAATGGAAAAAAGCAAATTGAAAAAAAAGATGTGAACTTAAGTGCCCCAGGAATAAAATCCAGCATGGATGAACTTAAAAGAACTCCGGCATCACAGGATGATGCAACCACAGATGAAGTATCAGTCAGTATCTTTGATGAATTACGTGGCCTTGAAAATGCCCTACTAACTAACAACCCACAGCTGATTCAGGGTCTTTTGGAAAGACTAGATACGGACATTGAAAGGATTGTAAACTTCAGGGCCGACATCGGCGCTATCACTAATTCGATTTCTAATGCAGAAACCAGTATTGGCAAAACAAAACTTCTTTATGAAACCCATAAAAGCAAGATCGAAGACGCCGATGTTGCAGAGTTAATGACGGATCTGCAAAAAGAACAAAATGTTCTAAAGGCAACCTACAAGGCCAGCTCAAATTTGATGAATGTGAGCCTCATGGATTTCCTTAAATAGGAAAATCTTACAAAATCTTATTTTTTTTCTCAAATTTCCTTGATTTTCCCCATCAAAGTGTAATAAACCTGCGCAACAGAAACTTTATTGAGTGAAGTCATATTCTTGACACGACAGACAAGGATCAAACATGCTAGTTCTGACACGGAAGCTAGGAGAAAGCATTGCCATCGATGACAATATAAAAATTGTTGTTGTTCAAATTAAAGGCAAGCAAGTACGTCTTGGTATTAAGGCGCCTAAAGAAACAAAGATTCATCGCGAGGAAGTTTACCAAGCGATTCAAGATCAAAACACTGAAGCAGTGCAAGCAAACATGAGTGACATTGCGCGGCTCGGTGAAGAACTGAAGAAGAAATAATTTTCCTCCTTGATCATTTAAAGTGTTGACTGGTACCATCAAAGTGTTATGGTAAGAATACCTTACCATTTTAATTTGGAGGACATCCGTGAAAGTCAAAACCACCAGATTTGGGGAATTGGAACTAAACCCATCTGATCTCATCACATTCGCTGAGGGCCTATTCGGTTTTGAAAACCTTAAGAAGTACTTCGTGGTTGATCCAGGAGATAGCACTCTTATTCTTTGGCTCCAATCAACTGAAGATGAAAAAGTAGCTTTCCCTATTATCGAGCCAAAAATTTTTAAGCCTGATTATATAGCCAAGCTTCTTCCTGCTGACTTGAATGGCCTTGAGCTTGAGTCACTCCAAACTGCTAAGCTTTACAGCATTCTGACTATTCCTGGAAACGTGACAGAGATGTCTGCAAACCTTAAAGCTCCTATTGTTATTAATTCTGCAAAGAAGATTGGGAAACAAATAGTGCTTCAAGACTCTAAGCTTTCAGTAAAGCATGAAATGTATAAGGAACTGAAAACTTATATCGTAAATTTCTCTTCTGATGATAGCCGTCGTACAAACTACGAACCAAGCATTACTCTTGAAACTGGTGATCTTAAGAATACAAAGAACAACACCAGAACACTTGAAGCCCACTAAGAATCTCTTGAAATAATCACAAATAAAAAAGCCCTCTTTGAGGGCTTTTTTATTTCTTATGCAAAATTATATTTAAATTGAAACAGTTGTCTCGGTAGCACCACGGGATAAATTGACATACATTAAAGCTTCAGCGTGAGAAGGGTCACGGCTTAAAACATTTTGCCACTCGGCTTGGGCTTCAATAATATTCCCATTTCCATAATAAAGAAGACCAAGGGCAATTCTAGCAGGCATATAACCAGGCTGTTCATTCTTCAGGCGCTTAAGTTCTTCAAATGCCTTAGAGGTAAAACCTTTTTTGGTATAATTTTTTGCAACTTTAATACGAATTTCTAAGTTATCTGGATCTAAAGTTGCGGCCTTATTGTACTCAAATAAAGCTTCCTCAAATCGTCCATAAGATGTGTACATTTCTGCCAATTCATAGTGCTTCAAAGAAAATTTCTTATTAAGATGGGGATCAGTTACCCCTTGGTTTTGGGTATTTTTAACCTGATTATTGGCCTTTTCAAAAATGTGCTTAGCTTCCTCATATTTACCGATGTCATTGTAGATAACGGAAAGAGAGATGGCGGCATCAGTGTGATTAGAATCCAGCTCTAAAACTCTTTGGAAGGCCTTAATTGCCTTACCAAGCTCACCTCTGACATGAAACACATTTGCCAGATAAAAGAAAGCCTCAGTTGAATTTGGGTTTTGTTCAATGACTTCATTTAATAAAAGAGCAGCGGTCTTAAGATCATTCCTCTGGAAAGCTTCTTTCGCTTTTTTCATTAGGTCATTCAATTTGACGTATTCCAAAGCTCCTCCTACTTTTATTAAATTTCTTTACTGCAGATCTTCTTAATTGATTTTATTTCGTTTAAGGCTTCTTTATCAACTAATTGGTAAAACTTTTCTATGTAATCAAGACAGGGTTGCCACTCTTTTAGCCTGTAAGTCGAGAGAATTGTTCTGGACATGGCATGGTTTCTTGTTTTTTTGTCCTGATGACTTTCAAGAATATCAAGATACCAGTATCGGGCAGGGGCAAATTGTTTAGTTTTATAATAAAAATCGGCAATATACTGATCCTTATCTCTCAACATCCTTTTGGACTTAGCAATCTTATCCAGAGAGTCTTTTTTATAACTTGAATCACCATATTTCTGCACAACCTCTTCATAATACTTAATGGCTTCCATGGCCGGCTCAAGATCTCTGTCAATAGTGTCTGGTATCTGCTTATAGAAGGATTCGCCAATTCTAAATACTACATAAGGAATTTTTTCGTGACGTGGATGAAAATCTCTGAAAAGTAAGTATGCCGCAGCTGATTCAACATAGCTCTCTTGCATATAAAGAACATCTGCTTGCAGTAATTCAGCAGGTGTTGCATAGAAGGAATATGGATGCTGAGTCTTAATTGTATTTAGTTTCTCTGTTGCAAGAATAAAACGCTCAGCCTTTATAAGCTCCTCTGCTTCTTTAAAGAGAACTTCAGCTTCAGTCCTACCCTTTGGTTTGTCAGATGAACAACCAATGAATAAAAGAGCTAAAATCAAATACTTCATACGAACCTCAAAGTTGAACTGAAAGATCTTTGTAAATCTCTTGAAATAAAAGTTTAAAAAAGGCGATAAAGGGAATTATCACGATCATACCCACGACGCCACCTAATTGCCCACCAACAATAACGCTTACGACAACAATAATAGGGTTTAAGTCTACGACCTTTGAGACTAACAGAGGAAAAACCAAAACCATATCCATAAGGTTTGCGATTAAAAAGACCATGGCCATTCCCAGCATTGCAACATTGGGATCATTTGAAAGAAATCCTATGACAATTGCAGGGATGACTCCTAAGACTGGGCCAATATAAGGAAGAATATTTGTGACACCGGCAACAAAACCTAGGATGAATGGATAGGGAAACCCCACAATAAGGAGCCCAATAGTGATAATTGTTCCCAATATGGTTGCTTCAATGAATTTGGCAATAATGTACTCACCGAACTTTGTATTGAACTGGGAAAAAAGCACATAGGTTTTTTCAAAAATTGAATTTGGTATGGCCTGTAAGAATTTTTGGCCAAATTTTTTACTCTGAAAAAAGAAGAAGTATAAAAACATGGGAACAAGCAGTAACCATTCAAAAAATGACGATAAAAAGTCAGGTATCTGTGCCAGTAAAAGAACTCCACTTGTCTCAACTTTTTTAACTAAAAAGGAAACCGGATCTATATTCAACCGGTAACCAAACCTCTCAAAAATATAAACTTTAAAAATGAAATATTTATCCTGAAGTTTTCTCTCAATTTCAGGTAACTGTTCTGCAAACTTACCAAAATCTGTATCTAAATTATAGAAGGCTGCGAAGAGAGGGAGAAGGGAGAAGATAATTCCCAAAACGAGCAGTGAGAAATAGAAAACTCTTTGCCTAACAGAGCCCGTTGTCAGAAGAACTGTAAGAGGTTTAGCCATGAGGAAGACAATGTAAGCAAATCCAAATGGTAAAGTTAATCTGGGAAATAGCAGAGCAAATATCAATCCGGCCATCAGGAAGACGAAGAAAAGTACGAGCTTTATCTTTAAGTTACGATGCATATTTATATCCGTTGCTCTAATTCTTTTATTTTACGTTTTAATGACATTATTTCTCTCGTCATCTGCCCCATTCTATTGGCCATAATTAGTGCCGTTTCACGTAAAAATTTTGCTCCTACAACTGGGTGCATCTCAAGCATTCTTTCGAGATCAGGTTTAAAAATCCCCAGCAAAATTGTATGTTCATGTGAGACGACGGTCGCTGAGCGACGATTGAAATCTTCCAAAAGGCCCATTTCTCCAAAGTACTGCCGTTTCTCAAGTTTAATAATGTGGTCACCAATATCATCAGAGTTTGAATTCAGATGATTGGCGTAAACATCAACAGATCCATCAAATATAAAATAGAAACCATATCCAGAATCACTTTGACGAAAAATGACTTCATTTGAAACGAATTCACGGCGATGAAGAAATTTTGTGAAAATTCTGATCTCATTGTCCGAGAATGAATTTAGTACGGATATCTTTTTAAAAAAGTCATGATAATTAACTTTTGTTCCAAAAGAAATTGGACTGGCCTCCCAGAGATATTTTATAAGATTCACATCCAGCCTATCTGGGATAACCTCACCTTTTTGCACTTTATCCATCACATCTCTTTCATAGCTCATTTGCTCTCCAGTCTCTTTAAAGAATCCGATTTTATCCAACCCGAAAATCGAGAGGGGAAAATAATATTTTCCCAGTCTCCCTTCTCCTGAGAGATGATCAATATACCAGCCGGTAATTCACTTATCACTCTAAACATGGCGGAAGGGCCTTCATGAATTGGCACTGAAACCAAGGCAATTTTTCTTGGCCATGTTCCAATCCAAAAACTCAGAATAAGTGGCGTTATTACTGCCAGGATAAAGCCAAGAATCCTCTTGGGCGAAGTTGATTTTCGTAATTTGAAAAGTCCAACAATTAAAAATAAAAGGCTCAGACTTAGAAAAGGGCCTTTATTTGCAAAGTTTCCCATTTTAATTAGATAATCTGAAAAATCTAAAGGTTTTTCGAGTCTTGTTGCGTCTATTTTTGATTCGACGAATTTTTGATTCAACTCAAGTTCTTTTGAATCTAAACCATTTTCTTGGGCCAACAAAAAATGAAATCGGGCCATTGGTAAGTTATTCAGTTTGGTAAGAACAGTACCCATATTATAATGCCAAATTCCGGAATCGATATTGCTCTGCTGTTGCACCAAAGCTTGTACTGCATTTTTGTAATCTCCCTTAAGATAAAATTCTTCAAAGGTTTTCAACACGTTTTCTATAGTAGTATCCTCCAGATTGAAACATATTATCCCTCAGCGATTCAAAGTAAATCAAGGATAACGATAGAATGACACCTCGGATAAAAGAAGAACTAAATGAATCTGATTTCTTAAGCATTTCTCAGCTTCTTTTCGCTCAAGCGAATTCGGGTGAGAAATCTTATAATCTTAACGATAATTGTGAGTTTTTTTCTTTCATCCACCCCTCAATTCTTAAAATATCCTATCTTTTTGAACACCGCCGAAGTTCTTTGATCTATTATCCTCAGTCGCATGGCTGGAACATAAATTCATTTAAGACTAGGCTTGATGCTCAAGCGCAATTTCCAGGATTGAAAATTTATGGCGGCTATCCCAAGGATATTTTTGATTTTTTGAGTTATCCTCCGGATGAGTGCCTGATGGACTTTAAGACTTTCGGGACAGTCCATCTTACAAAAAATCTTTCTTCACTGAATCATTCTATGACCCTACAGCTCCATGACTACGTCCTCCCCTGCTGGCTTGATTACGCACTCAGTCCAGAACTTTGGGGGCCTAACGGTAAGTGGACAAGATTTCATGAAAGGCTTCATACCCTTTTTACAAATAATGGTTTATTGATAAAAAAGGACTTTCCAGGATATTACCCACTTAATAAAACTTGTGATTGGTTAACCCAGGAAGGTTTTCTAGGTAAAAAAACAAACGAAACTTTTGAGTTAATTCTGGGTTGGGATTTTCCCTTGAGTGGTCTAATTAAATTGGAAAAGCTTTTTGGGCAGGAGTCATAAATGTTTATCTTAAGGTCTGTTGGGCCAAATGATTTAAAAGACCTTTATAGGCTCAGTACAATAATGACATTCATTAATCTTCCATCAGACGAAGAAATTATTGGATCCAAAATTGAGAGCTCGATTAAAAGTTTTCATCACCCGAGTAAAAATCTTTGGGAAAATTATTACATCTTTGTTCTTGAGGACCATAAAAGTGGGGAGGTCATTGGTGTTTCAATGATACATGCCCAGCATGGAACTGAGGACGAGCCACACTTTTATTTAACGGTCGGTCAGGAGTCAAAATTCTCCCACACAATTAATACTGGTTTTGTTCATGGAACTTTAAAACTTGGACTTGATACTAATGGGCCAGCTGAAATTGGTGGCTTAATTCTTGATCCCAATTATAGAGGTCATGTTGAAAAACTTGGAAAGCAGCTTTCTTTTGTGCGCTTTCTTTTTATGGCAAGTCGCCCTGAGAGATTTAAACCCATGGTCCACTCAGAATTAATGCCGCCGCTTGATAAATTTGGAAATTCTCCTCTCTGGGAAGCTGTCGGTAGAAGATTTATGAACATGAATTATCATGAAGCAGATATTCTCAGCAGAAACAATAAAGAATTTATTTTGAGCTTATACCCATCAGAAAATATTTATCAAACACTACTTCCAATGGAAGCCAGAGAATCAATAGGAAAAGTGGGAAAGGAAACTGAACCAGTGAGACGTATGCTTGAGAGCATTGGATTTAAGTATACCCATGAAGTAGATCCCTTCGATGGAGGTCCTCATTACCGGTGTCCGCTTAAAGATATTAAACCTGTGAAAGAGAAAATTTCCGGTCTGTTGGTTTCAAATCATAATTTTAACAAAAATGAAGCAAGAGAAGTTTTGATTTCATTTGAGCATCCAGATCATGACTTTATGGCCTTCAGAACTTTTCTTCAAATTCATGGTGACGGGCAAGTCTCTCTAGATCCAAATTTAATTCATGAGATGGGAATATCAACTCCGCAAAAAATAACTGCGATACCATTTAGTTAAGCCTGCTTCTTATTAATAAGCACACCCTGAGTTGAGGCAAAACGTATCTTATCTTTGCCCTCAATTGTGGAACTTTTCACGATATAAATATCAGTTGCTTTTAAGTAGCCCTCTATCGCCTCTTTTTTCAACATAGGATTATCTGGATTTTTGGTAATCTCTTTTAAAAAAAGTAATTCATTTGAGACCAATCCAAGAACAGGTGGGTTGCTAATTGGAGCTGGATTAGCAGATTCCGAGGAGATAAATTGGCCCTCAGGTGGATGAGAATCTGGGGTATTTTTAAAAGGCAGAACCTTAGCTTCTTGTTGCTCACTCTTTTTTTGGGTCGTCTCCTGATCTTCTGTCGCTTCGCCCCAGAAAACAAGCTCTTGGCCAGCAGCTTTCTTCATCAATGATGACTTCACCTTCAATGCCTGAGAAAGCCTTAGTATCTCTTCTAAGCTAAAAATTTTTAAGGCCTGTAGAACAAAGGATTTGGACACGGAATCCCCTTTGTTGACCATATCGGTCTTTTTTCTAAAAACTTGAGCATTTTGGTACAAAAAATAACGCCTAACGCTTCAAAAAGATTATCTGGACAAATAATTTAGTGGGGTTTATAAAATACAGACCTTTTGACTATGAGTTGGGAAGTGGCGCAGTTGGTTAGCGCAGCAGACTGTTAATCTGTTGGTCGAGAGTTCGAGTCTCTCCTTCCCAGCCACTTTTTAT
>CANHJD010000087.1 GCA_947461145.1 Bacteriovoracaceae bacterium | reverse complement strand
TCGTAGAGTGTTGATTTATCTAAATCCTTCTTACTATTCATGGGCATATTATTTCGTTCAAAATTCATCCTTTGGCAATAAGCAAAAAGCACTTAAAAAAATTGACTAATCTTGAGGGGTTCCATTATGATGCAGGCTAAAATTTTACGTATTTTAGAACCTTCAACCATTATTTTGGAGTGCAGATGATTGACAAGAACTTGCCAAAAACCAGAAACATTGGGATTTCTGCCCACATTGACTCTGGTAAGACCACGCTTTCAGAACGTATCCTGTTCTATTGCGACAAAATTCACAAAATCGAAGACGTTAAGGGCGGTGGTGCCGGAGCTACTATGGACCACATGGAGCTTGAAAAAGAAAAAGGGATTACGATCACTTCTGCAGCTACAACTGTTGAATGGGCCGGTCTTGCTGAAAAAGGAATCACTTTTGCTGAAGGTGACCAAAAAAACATCAAGATTAACCTTATTGATACTCCGGGACACGTGGACTTTACAGTGGAAGTGGAGCGTTCACTTCGCGTTTTAGATGGCGCGATTCTTGTTCTTTGTTCTGTTGCTGGTGTTCAGTCTCAGTCTATTACTGTTGACCGTCAGATGAAGCGTTACCGCGTTCCTCGTCTTGCATTCCTTAACAAGATGGACCGTATGGGTGCTAACCCATATAACGGCGTTAAGGCCCTTCGTGAAAAACTCAATCATAATGCTGTTCTTATGCAGATTCCTATTGGTGCAGAAGAAAACTTCAAAGGTTGCGTAGACCTTATCACTATGAAGGCTTATTACTTTGATGGCGATAACGGAGAGAAAGTTCGTGAAGAAGCTATTCCTGGCGAACTTCTTGATCAAGCTCAGAAAGCTCGTGAGGAGCTTCTAGACGTAGTATCAGCTTTTGATGATGCTATGATGGAAGCGATTCTTGACGGTAAAGAAGTTACTGAGGAAGCTATCCACGCAGCAGTAAGAAAAGGTGTTAACAGCCTTCAGTTCACTCCTGTTTTCCTTGGATCTGCTTTTAAAAATAAAGGTGTTCAACTTCTATTGAATGCAGTTGCTCGTTATTTACCTTCTCCAGTTTCTTGTGAGAAGCCAAAGGCGATTGACTCTAAGACCAACACTAAAATTGATCTTGAGCCAGATATGGATAAGCCACTTGTTTGTATGGCATTCAAAATCACTGATGAACAATTTGGTCAGTTAACTTATACTCGTATTTATCAAGGTACACTCAATAAGGGTGATACACTTCTTAACACTCGTACCAAGAAAAGAGTTCGTATCGGTCGTATCGTTCGCATGAACTCAAATGACCGTGAAAACATCGATTCAGCATCTGCCGGTGATATCATCGCCATGATCGGGGTTGACTGTGCTTCCGGTGATACTTTTGTTGCTGAAGAAGGAAACGTAGAACATCTTTCTTGTGAAGGTATGCACGTGCCTATACCTGTTATCGAGCTTTCAATTAAAGCGAAAGATAAAGAGATGCAAGCTCGTATGTCTAAAGGTCTTGCTCGTTTTATTAAAGAAGATCCAACTTTCCACCTTTTCACAGATGAAGAATCTGGTGAAACACGTATTGCTGGTATGGGTGAGCTTCACCTTGAAATTTATGTTGAGCGTTTAAAGCGTGAATATAAAGCTGAAGTTGAAGTTGGTGCTCCACAGGTTAACTACCGCGAAACAATCCGTGGTGAAGCTAAATTCGAATATACTCATAAAAAGCAGTCGGGTGGTTCGGGTCAATTTGGTAAAGTTGCTGGTAAGATTAAGTTCCTTACGGATGAGCGCAAAGAGCGTGAAGATCAAGTTTTCCGTATGGTGAATGAAATTAAAGGTGGATCAATTCCTAACGAATTCATTCCTTCTTGTGAAAAAGGTTTCAATGACGTTATGAACAAGGGACCTCTTGCAGCGTTCCCAGTGATCAACGTTGAAGCTTATCTTCAAGATGGTCAATCACATGACGTGGATTCATCTGACCTTGCTTTCCGTATCGCTGCTCGTATGGCAATGAGACAAGCAATTAAAGATGCTCAACCAGTACTTCTTGAGCCAATCATGAAAGTTGAAGTTGAAACTCCACAAGACTTCCAAGGTTTTGTTATAGGTGACTTATCTTCTCGTCGTGGTGTGATCTTAGGATCTGAAGCCACTGATACTGGGGATGCGATCATTAACGCTCACGTTCCTCTATCTGAAATGTTCGGTTATGCGACAGTTCTTCGTTCAGGTACAGCTGGTAAAGCTGGTTACTCTATGGAGTTCGCAAAATACGAGCCATGTCCTGCTTTTGTTCAAGACAAAGTAATGGCAGAAAGAAAAGAGAAGCTAGCTGAAAGAGACTAATCTTTAGTTCGACAGAATTAGTAATCAAGGGCCAGGTTTATCCTGGCCCTTTTACTTTTGGTATAAGTTTTACTAATATATCCTTAAAGGATTTATTATGATTGAAACTTCTCAGCTCCAGGTTCTTATTGCTTTATCCCATAATGAGAACATTTCTAAAGCCGCTGAGGAGTTGAACGTTACTCAGTCCGCCGTTTCCCAGGCCCTGAAAAATCTTGAAGGTAAAGTTGGATTTTCCATCATCACTCGTCAGGGGAAGTCGGTAAATCTGACTGACAATGGTATGAGATTGGCCAAAGTTGCCAAGCAGTACTTTAAGAGGATTGAGGAGACCATCGAGCAAATTCACTTAGAGAATCACGAGATCAAAGGAAGAATTCATGTGGGCTCCCTCTATGGTCTCGGTAAGACATGGCTCTCAAGTCGAATGTTGGGTTTCTTGGCAGCCTATCCACAGCTGGAAGTTAAACTTTCAATGGATTTTCCAGAAACACTTATCAAAAAATTTGAGCAACATGAAATTGATTGTTTGATATTACCGGAGCATTTAGTTCCCGCTTTTGCAGATAAAAAACAACTTCATTCTGAGCATACAACTCTTGTTTCACCCGTAAGCTTTAACATTAATGCAAATTCAGATTTAAAAGAAATTTTATCTCATCCAATTATTTTTTATGATAACAACGATCCGAATTTCTACCGTTGGTGTCGTGAAAAATTTGGAGTTGTTCCTAGAAATTTAAAGTCGCGATTAGTGGTGAATTCATTTGGACAAATGCTTCAGGCGGTGGACGAGGGGCTAGGGATTGCTGTTGTGCCAACCCATGTTTTGAAGCGCTCTGCTCAAAGAAAAAATGTTAAAATTATTGGTAAAGAATTTGAAGTCTTTAGTAATAATGTTTCCTTTGCGATGCATGCTGATGATGTAGATAATTATAAAATTCTAGAGTTGTATAACTTTCTTCTTAAAGCGGCCAAGGAGCTATGATTAAAGGTTTTGATCAAAAAAAATTCCTTGCTCAGCTACCAAAAGTTTGGAATGAGATTTACTCAGTACTTAAAGGTCATGGTCTAGTGCCCACCTTGGTTGGAGGTTCAGTTAGGGACTTTTTTTTGTTAGGCCAAATAGGCAATGATTGGGATGTGGAGCTTACTCACCCAGTGAACGCCTTTAATAAAGATGAATGGAAGCGGCTTGGAGCTGAGCTTACTAAATTTGGTAAAGTGAGTTTTTTACCTTACGAGATCATCCGACTTGATATCCAGTCTCTGCAGTTTGAGTTCTCACCACCTAGAAAAGAAATTTATAGAAGTGATTGGCAGGAAGGCGGGCATAGCAATTTTAATGCTGAATTTAATTTGAATCTCCCATTTGATGAAGCCGTCCTAAGGAGAGATTTTACAGTCAATGCTATTGGTCTTCGGTTTCAATCGTTGAGCGATATTGAACTTCTGGATCCTCTTCATGGTCTGAATCATCTTCAGGAAAAGAATCTTCTTCACTGTGGACAAGACTTTGAAAAAGACCCTATTCGCTTTTTAAGAGCGATACGTTTTTCTTTAAAACTTAACTTAAAAATTACTTCTGAACTCATGACTATTTTGAGTTCAATGCCCTTAAAAGGAATCTCCCCGTCGTACGTGTGGAGTGAAATGCAGAAATCATCGAAACCTGTTCTAATGTTCAGAAGACTTTTAGAGTGGCAGAAGTTGAGGGGTGAGCTTAAGCTTCCATATTCAAGTGAAATGCTAGCAGTCCATTGGGATGAATTAGAACGAATGATGGCCGATTCCACAAAGCATGAAAATTGGATTATGGCCCTTGAATGGGTTAATTGTCCTGCGAGTGAATGGCTTAATTTTTTTCATTTAAATTCTCAGCATTTTGATCGCCTTGCACGTTGGGCAAGCTCTACAAAATCTTTCACTTCCATGATGCCAGAGGTATTTCATGGAGAGTTTGAGGATATTATAAAAAAGCCAGAATTTGACCTTCTTTTTGATTGGTACTTTTCAACAAAAAATCTTTTGCAAAAGAATCCTTCTCTTCAGTTACTCAAAATGATTGATGAGTTCTTGCCTCATTGGACACATCTATATAGGTTTGAAGCGCTAAAAGATGTGAAACATATTGATCCACCTCTTAGGGCAAAATATCAGTTATGGAATCTATGTCAGAGACTTTAATCATCAATTTTAAACACCCCTTGATTCAGCAGGCAGATTTTTTGGAGCAGGTGCGAGGGATATTTTTTGAAAGTTCTTCGAAGAAAGACTTTAAAAATCTTCAAGAGAAAAATGAATTTGAATGGAAGTATTTTGGTTTTTATCTTGGCCATTATCCAGAGTATGCATGGGTAGCGATCGAAAATGATAAAGTTCTTGGTTATGTTTTAGGTATGCCATGGACTCAGGATCCAACACTATACGAAATTCAGCCTCACCTGAAGGCATTTGAGAACTTCTATCCTGAATTTCCTGCTCATCTGCATATTAATTGCCACAGTCAGTCCAGAGGTAAGGGGATAGGCAAAATTTTAGTTCAAAAATGTCTTGGGCAAATGAGTGCAAATAATATTTGTGGTCTTCATATTATGACAGGCCCTGCTTCTGAGAATAGACTATTTTATCAGAAGCTAGGGTTCAATTTTGTAAAAGAACTAAATTCAATTCTATTTATGGGAATTAGAATCTAAGACCAATGGAGTTGAATTCGCCATCGTTAAAGTGAGATCATTGGCCAATGTTTTTACAAGTTCTTGGTCTTGGCAGAATATGGCCGTTTCGTAACTATGTTCAGCGGAATAAGTTTCAAAGTTATAACTACCAATTGCTGCGACTTCAGAGTCGACCAATGCAACTTTTGAGTGGATATATTGAAAATGTTGCCAAACTTCAAAATTATCAATTTTTGAGACGTATTCAAGTTTATTTCGCCTGATAGCAGTACTGAGATAACCAGTAATATTATTCATTCTCTTAGTAAAAAATGCAGCAAAAGGGTTGGCCCCTTCACTTTTTAAAAACCCCCCATCAATGCCATTAGTTATAAGAGTTACAGGAATTCCTGATTTTGCTTTTTCAAAAAGTGTTGAATAAATGCGTGAACTCCAGACTGAGATATCTTTGGGCTTAAAGCTTATGTGCTGACTTGTGAAATAAAGCTGCTTTTGCATTTTTTCGAATGTTGCTTTATAGGCACGACTGATTTTATATTTATCCGAATGCGCACCCTGTGAAATAAAGCGGCATAAACCTTGTGAAGACTTGCCCTGCATCCACTGGGAGTAGTTTTCACTTCCTCTGATTCGAGCTTCGCGCTGACTTGCTTTCTTTTCAAGGACATATTTTTTGTAAATTAATGGAAAATCTTCACGAGAAAATCTTTGCCATAGTTTAATATAGTCTTCCATGAGATCGACCACCACTGGACCAGCAACTCTTACATCCGTATCTTTATTAAAGTGATTGTAGCCAGAGGCTTTGTGGCTTCTATCCACCAAATTTTGGCCACCAACGACTCCGACGACACCATCAACGACGATGTATTTTGAATGGAAGAGTGACTGATTTCTTCCAAAACGAACCATGTCATCAGAGAGAATCACTTTCACTCCGCCGGCCTTTAGTTTGGCTACAGTCTTTTTAAAAGCAAGGAGTGTCCATACTTTTTCCATGATTACTCTGACATCTAGTCCGGCATGGGCTTTTTCTATTAACGCTTCAATAATTCGATCAGAATCCCTCGTAGGTGCAAAAGACATGACTGCAAGAAAAACAAATTTATTGGCATTTTTGATGAGTCTAATTTTTTCAGCGTAGGAAGCGTTATTAACGAAAAGTTTAAGTTCATTACCTATAGTGAGTTCGGTCTGAGTTAGGGCATCCATCTCAACATGATAGTCTTTAGTGCGAAATGGGGAAGGATTATTCTCGACCGTTTTTTCTATTTCTTCCAGTTTAAAAATGGGTGGATGGATAAGGGAAGTCCAGTCATTTAATAAAAGTATGTCGCGCTCAAATCTTAGTAAAAATCTATTGAATCGAGTCTCATTGTAATACTTGGCTTTACTTCTGATGAAATGATCTTCACCCATCAGCTCATTAAAAAGAGAGGAATTAAAACGGAAAAGTTTCTCTGCAGATTCTGGCGAGAGATTATTAAGTGATGTAACCACTTTTTTATCGTAATCAACTTTGAAGGTGAGGTGTTTTCTCAACTGATTCTCAAGCGGCTTGTGATTGGAGTCTAGAAGTTCATAGCTTTCTGGATTTTCAAAGATAAGACCATTTGATGTATGTTGGTAGTAGCTTTTGAGCCCTTCAAATGTAATAACAAAATTCTTTTTCCAACGGTCAATTCTACCTGCATTTTGAGCGTAGGTATAAAGCGGACATGAAGACGTTATCTTTGGATGACAGTCTTTAATTTCAAAAAGAGTAGAGGATTGAGCATGAGCGCTTAATAAAATAAGAAAAAATACAAATTTAGACATAATCATCCTTGATAGGGCCCCAAGAAAATTATATCAGCTACTTAAAATTATTCACTAATCATCGTTGAAGGAAATACCGGAGTAGAGTTCACAATATCTCTTACAAGGTCTTCTTTTAATTCTTGCGCTAAGCGTCTATCTAGACAAAAAACGGAGGACTCATGGCTACTTTCAGCAGAATAGGGCTCAAAATTAAAGCTTCCTACGGAGGCCATGATGTTATCAATCAACATCGTTTTAGAATGAATATATTGAAAGTGCATCCAGGCGGAAAAATTATCTCTCTTTGCTGCATGGTCAAGATATTTGGCAAAAGTTTTCGTACTTCGAAGACCTAATTTGGTTGAAAGTCTTGTCCAAAAAGTTTCTACTTCTTCCTCATCTTCATCCTCTTCTTCGGCAACCTTTTCCTCAATGACTTTTTGTGTCTTGCTGTTCTTTCTTCCAGCCATAATGTTTTGTCCTATTTCAGCGAACCCACCATCAATTCCATTTGCAATTAAATCAAATCGCACTCCTTGCTTGCCACGCTTAAAAATAGTTTTGTAAATTTCAGTCTCCCATGAGCTTTGCTTTTCAGGTAGTGATGTATCGTACTCAATGTGCTGACTTACAAAGTACACATGATCTTGAGCAGCCTCGATAGATTTGATGTAGGCCCTCGAAATGGCATGCTTGTCTTTCTGTGGTCCCTGAATGACAAACCGACAAGTTCCATTTGTTGCAATGTCTTGGTTTTGAAACCATCGATTATAATTTTCCTGACCTCTGACACCTAAGGATTTTTCTTCAGTCTTTTTTTTGTTCACAATAGCTTCGTAAAATTCTGCACTCTCACCAGTGTTTAAATTGAATCTCTCATTCTTATAATCAAAGAAGCGCTGATCATATCGTCTTTTTAGGACAATGAATTCTCCAAGAATATCAGTAACCATAGGCCCTTTAATTAATACGTCAGTGTCTTTGTTCCAATGATTAAATCCAGTTGATTTATTTGAGCTGTTGACAATATTTTGCCCGCCGACAATGGCGACTTCCTCATCAAAAATCCAAATCTTGTTGTGGAAAAGACCTCTGTTCTTTTTAAGTAGTCTTAACATGTCATTGGCCAGCATCAATTTGATTCCGCCTTCAGTAATCTTCTTCATTGTTTTTCTAAAGACGGTTGTGGTCCAAAGCTTTTCTAAGATGATCTGAACATCTACTCCCTCTTTTTTCTTTTCAATGAGTGCATCAATCAAGGCAAATGATGATGGATCTGAGGCAAATGACATGACTCCCACGAAAATCGAGCGTTTTGCTTTTTTAATTTGAGCCATTTTTTCAAAATAGGAAGCATTGTTCACCAAAAGTTTTAAGTCGTTTCCATTTGTAAGTTCAGTTGCTGAATCATCATCAAGATTCTTGTGAAATGATGAAGTTAGCAATTCTGTTTTTTCTGGAAAATCATGAGAGTCCTTATAATATTTATCTAGGTCACCTTCTAATTTTTTTACTGGAGGATGGTTGAGAGATTTCCAGTCACCAAGATTTAGAAAGTTTCTATTAAATCTTTGAGTCTCTGTATTAAAGCTGAGTTTTTTATAATCATTTCTTTTGGCGGTAATAAAATCTTCGCCTTGATGTTTTGAGATGTAAGCGTCCACATTGAAATTAAATAGATCCTGTACCGACTCCGGTGCTAATTGAAGATCTGGAGTAATATGCATTTTGCGTAGATTCACTTGGAAAATTAGATTTTCTTTTTTTTCTTCGATGACCACATTATCTTTTAGAGTTAGATTTTGGGAATCACTTGGGGTAATTTGTCCCTGAGAAACATAAGAAAAGTAATCCACAAGTGTTTGATAATCGATTTGAAATTTATTGCGGTGAATGCCCGATTTTGTTTTTGAAAATTTAAATAAAGGGTTTTCTGGCGTGAGCTCCTCACCGGCCTGGGCGAGAAGGGATAGAGCAGTAAAGATAATAATTAAGACTGGCTTCATCATCAGGAACCCCATAATACATAAATAATAACTTCTACATTCAATCTGCATGCCAATAAATGGGCCCCTAAGGGGGCTAAGTGGAGTTCGCTTCGATTAAAAGTTATTAGGCCGTCAAAGTTTGTGACAGGTAACGACGTTTTTAAGCACCGTCTTTAAGTTGTTGAAAATACGTATACATTGTGATCCTTGCTAGGTAGTTTCTGGGTGAATCAAGAAATAAACTTTGACAGGTTTACTCGTCGAATCATAACCTTTTTCTTTATCTTTCTTAGGAGTTTTTGTGAAGATTTGGATGCTTTCTTTTGCCTTCATTTCCTTTCATTTATTGGCGGTAGAAACAACTCCAACCATCCGAGTTGATCAGACCGTGAACTTTGCAGATGATTTAAATTTTTCAAATTTAGATCAAGCCATTGAAAGACAAATCTCTTCCTATAATGTTCAAGGTCTTAATGGTCAAATTATCTTTGGTGGAAAGACCTATTCAAAAAGTGTCCTAAAAGAATCATTACTGCTTTTACAAAAGCTTGCTCAAGCGGCCAAGGCTTGTCAGCAAACCGCTAGTTTGGAATTTTGCATGGATGCTCTTAATCTAGAGCTAAATGAAAAGTTCACGATCTACAAACCGGTGCCCAAGAAAACGGAGTCGGGCTATAAGGCAGAAAAAACCACCAAGTACACTTCATACTATTCCCCGGATATGACGGGATCACGAGTGCCTTCTGAGCGCTTTAATCATGCCATTTATCGTATGCCTAAAGAGCCTTCTCTTAGAAACTTTAGTCGTGCTGATATTGATTACAAAGGTGCTCTTGCAGGAAAGGGTTATGAAATTTTTTGGGTAGAGGATTCTTTCTTTGATCTCTATTTGCTTCATGTCCAGGGTGGTGGAAGAATTAATATCCATAATCCTGATGGTACAAAAGAAGTGAAATACCTTTCTTATGATGGAAAAAATGATAAATCTTTCAAAATGATTTATCACTACCTTATTCAGAAAGGTTACCTAACTGCAGCCAATGCTTCCATCGATAATCAGAGAAAATTTTTAAAGGAAAATCCAGAGAAGGAAGAAGAAGTTTTTGGTTTTTGTCCTTCCTATGTGTATTTTAGAGAGTCGAATGAAGAGCCTTATGGGTTGGATAACATCCCACTCACTGAGGGGCGCTCTCTTGCGATGGATTCAACAATCTACAAAACCACAGGCATTATTAATTTTGTTAAGACTGTCAAGGCCAGCCATTTAGATGAAAATGGGCGAGTCGTAAAAGTTCCCTTTTCAAGATTTTTCATCGGACAAGATACTGGCGGAGCTATTAGAGGCAATGCTCGTTGTGATCTCTATTTTGGCTATGGCCCCCAAGCTGAAATGACGGCCTACAATATGAACGAAATGGGTGAGCAGTACTTTCTTATAAAAAAGTAACCCTGTTTTTAGGCAGGGTTTTCTGAATCAAAAAATGTCACCTCAATTCCTGGGTGATCATTTTCAATCTTGGACATTAGGGCCATGATTCCAAATCTTTCAGTCGCATGGTGTCCGCCTGCAAAGTAGTGAACTCCGGCTTCTTTAGCGTCATGCCAGTTATATTCTGAAATTTCACCTGTGATATAGGCATCTAGATTTTCTTCAAGTGCCTTCACCCAGTCATTATTTGCGCCACCAGTAATAATTCCAACAGATTTAATTTCTTTATTCTCATCAGGTGTGGCGAGAAGCACATTATGATGAAGTTGTTTTTCTAATTGGGCCTTAAGCTCTTTAGCGGAAATACCCACATTGAAAACCCCTTTTGCACCCATTGGTTGTTTTTTATAAAGAGCAAATGGGGTCAAGTCCTTGAGACCAATTTCTCTGGCAAGTGCCACTGCATTTCCAATTTCTGCATGAGCATCTAGAGGCAGATGATAAGCAAAGAGATTAAGATCATTTTGAATGCATAACTTAACTCTTTGGCCCCAGGCTCCTGTCACCGGTCGTGCACCTTGATACTTCCAGAAAATTCCG
>CANHJD010000086.1 GCA_947461145.1 Bacteriovoracaceae bacterium | reverse complement strand
AGGCTCATCTCAGGATATGATAATGTTGAAGACTTGATCGTAAGAACAAGCAAAGAATTTGCCAATAAGAATAAGAATAATATTGGACTCTCTATCTACAGACGATTAGATAATAAGGAAGAATTTCTACCACTCCCTCCCGGAAGTCTCTATCTGGGAAATTCAGATTATGGTGACTGGAAAGTTAATAAGAAAGGTATTACTTATTGGAAATTTAATAAGGTCTTCAAAAACTTTCCAAAATATCTGGGCTGGGGAAAATTTAAACCAGACGTTGAGTTTTTCCAGCAGATGCGCTCACATATTAGCATGAATAAACCTTTTCTTGGCACACATCAAGAATTTGGAAACAATGGAAAGGTAACTAGGGAGAATTTTCCTCATTTCTTCAAAGAAGAAAGAACAAAGAAATCAGACATAAAAACATTAATGATAGAATATTTGAAAGAAAATTTTTAAGGAACCCCATGGCAGAAATTTTTGACAGACTTGTCATTCGAATTTTATTGGCAGTTTTTGTCTGTATTATGATTTATATTTATCGATACGCTCATGTCATTTTTTATCCTACTGTTAAGAGACAAGTTCTAAAAAAAATTAACCCTTCTGAAAACCCAGCAGATGCTTTGCATTTGTTTTCGAGACTAATCGGGATTTCCATAATTTTTTCGTCTATAAGTTTTAACGAATCCTCGGGGATCTGGTTAAGTATTTTCCATTTTGGAGTCTGGGGTATCATTGCAGTGATTCTCTATTTAGTTTCTCTATTTATAATAGAATCAATCGTATTTTATAATTTTGATTACACTGACGAGATCTTAAAGCGTAAAAATATGTCTTACGCCTTCATCAGCTTCTGTCATGCCATCGTAATTGCCTATCTTACTAGAACTGTTATGATGGAAGCAGAAAACTCACTTATCATCCTGCTAGTACTTTGGTTATATATGCTTGTGATTGTGGGATTTTCTGTGAAGTATTATACCTTCATCAGTAAGCTGACTTTTAACAGACTTTTAATACAAAAAAATCTCTCCCTGTGCTTCTCTTATGGTGGATTTTCATTAGGAGCTGGATTTATAATAGCGAGCTGTTTTGATCAAGAACATTATGACATCACAATTTTTTGCATCCAGGTTCTACTTAAAACCGTTTTATCTTTAATTATTTTTCCCATTTTTAAAAAAGGGATTGTTCGTATTTTTCCAATTAAAATGAGTGATGAAAGGCCCCATGAAGGCCAGATAGATACCCAAATGCAGAGCTTAGGGTATGGCTTTTATGAGGGGTGTATTTTCATCTCTGGCGCAATCCTGACTACAATGATCGTGAATCGTATTCAGTTTGGTACTATTTACCCATTTTTTTAGAACCCCTCACCTCTGCTAAAATAGTTCATCAGAGGTGAATATGATCAAGCCGGGGAATATTTTTAATCAGTTAAATACTTTTGAGCAAGAGATAGCACGTCTAGAGGGGCGAATTCTAGAATTAGAGAATCGAATCCAACGATTGGTTGAGGTTGAAAGAAATCATCTAATTCGAGTAAAGAATGGTGAGGAACTCTCTGATGATTTTATCCAGAGTGGTCGCTCATACCTTGATTTATCACCTGACAAGGCCTGGAAGCTTTATCGCAATCCTGACTTTGACTTTATTTTAATAGATATAACAGGTAAAGATTTTGATCGAGTTGCACGCCTTCCAGAAGCGATTCATATTCCTTGGGAAGACTTTCAGGATCGTTTTTTAGAGATTCAATCAAAGACAACTCCACTACTGATTATTTCTGAAGATGGTACAAATTCTATTTTAGCCTGTGAATTTCTCGTAAAAAGAGGATACTTCAACTGTAATAACATCTCTGGTGGTTATAAATTCTGGAAAGGACTTCGCCTTGAGGAAGTTAAGGGGCGCTCAGCTTAGATGAGTGAGCCTTTTTTCTGGTTTTCAAGAATTTCACGGTAGAGATTATCAAGCATCATCTCAACCCTATCAAGTTCGACTTCACCAATCTTGGAAGTATATTGTTTTTCCAAATCATTTGTGACCTGAAGTAAGTTCAATTTAAATTTTTCACCATAATCTGTTAAATAAACTAATTGTTCACGCTTGTCGTGCTCAGAATGGCTTCTTGTAATATAGCCTCTTCTCTCAAGCTCGTTTAAGTGCGATGTCATTGTTTGTTTTTTTAGGCCGCAGGCCTTACCAATCATTTTAATCGATGGACCATCGTTTTCAGATAGATACATAAGTATCTCTAAAAAGCTCGCCCGAAGATCATTGAAGCCTCTCGACTGCAGCTCTTTCATTAATTCAATGCTGTAGACTCGGTAGATTTTTTTTAGCAGACTGCCAATTATCGCAATTCTTTTCATATAGTCTGACTATCATACTATATCGGTAAGCAAGAGCAACTTATAATCTTCTTAATGAGCGCTCTATTTCTTCAGGCATAACTCTCTTAGATCGAGGGATAACGTTTTTTGAATGGGTAACTATTCCTTCTACCCAAAGGGCAAGTCGAATTTTTTCCTTGGTCGTAATAGGTCGCTCAGGAACCTCTGCGCGCACTGAGAGAGATTGAATAATTAAAAGTATTAGAATCAAAAATTTGCCCACTCTGCTTCCTCGTTTAATGCTTTTTTAAGAATAAGCAAAGAGAGGGCCAAATATGGCCCTCAAGATTTCAATAACCTATTAGTCTTTAGTTGTTTAATAGTTCGACAGTCGCTGTTTCTCTAATTAAAAAAGTTCCTAGTATTAGAGATTGAGGTGGCAATCCCCACGCCCACTCCAAAAGTAAGCATACTTGATCCACCATAACTCATTAACGGAAGTGGAATTCCCACGATCGGCAAGAGCCCTGAAACCATCGCCATGTTAATGAAAGCATGCCAGAAAAAAATCGACATAATTCCAATAACGAGAACTGAATCAAAAAATCGCTGAACTGAAGTGGCCAGCCAGATAAGCCTCATGAAGAAAACAAGATAAAGAACAATGAGAAAAACTGAACCAAAAAAACCATGTTCTTCGTTGAAGATAGCAAATACAAAGTCAGTATGATTTTCTGGAAGATAGTTTAGGGAAGCCTGGGACGAGTTTTTAAAACCCTTTCCAAAAAGACGTCCAGACCCGATAGCAATTTCTGACTGAATAGCATTATAGCCGGAGCCTTTTGCATCTTGATACGGGTCGATGAAAGTATGAATACGCTTACGTTGATACTCTTTCAGACCAAAATTATACATTAGAACACCAGAAACAATCGCGATGACACCTAAAGTTGCGATCGTATTCCAACGAAGTCTCTTATAAAAAATCATCATGGAAAAGATGAACAATAGGAGCATGCCTGTTCCTAAGTCTGGCTGTACAATAACCATAATGGCTGGAACCATGACAATAATACCTGGAAAAATAAGGTCTTTAAAACCCATCTCTCTTTCAGGATTCACTTTGGTAAAAAATCGTGCCAGAGCAAGGACTAGTCCCATTTTCATAAATTCAGAAGGCTGCATTCTAATCGGACCTAAAACAAGCCAGCGCTGTGCCCCCATTCCAACCTTTCCCATGAGAAGAACAAGGAATACTAAAAATAAGGTAACGATATAGCCGAGATAGGAAAATCTTTCAAAAGTTTTTGGATTAAGAAAACTTATACTGATTGCGACAACAACTGAGATAAAAAACCA
Source organism: Bacteriovoracaceae bacterium (assembly GCA_947461145.1). Taxonomy (GTDB): domain Bacteria; phylum Bdellovibrionota; class Bacteriovoracia; order Bacteriovoracales; family Bacteriovoracaceae; genus Peredibacter. Next base: position 7,284 of record CANHJD010000086.1, on the reverse strand, counting down.
AACTAACTGAGATTTATAAAGAGAATCCAATCCTTCATGGGCCTGAGAATGGGTTGCACTATATAAGTTCAGTAGACCCACTAGAAAGATAGCAGACATACTTCCAATAAAGCTAAAGTCATAACGCTTAAAAAATTCAAGTAAACGCTGATTCATTATTCCTCACCTTGTGCTGCTGGAGCTACACGCAGGGATTTAATCCAGTTATCCTTGATACTCTTATCTTTTTCAAGATTCTGTAGATAAACATCCGGCTGATACTTCTTCATATATTGTGTTATCACTGCCTCAGCAACAGGGGCTGCCGCACTTGAGCCATGGCAACCATGCTCAACGATTACTGCGGCTGCAATTTTAGGATTATCATAAGGAGCAAAACCAACGAATAAACCATGGTGACGGGCCTCATAGTCCATGAGTTCACACTTTTGGTGGACCTTATCTGCACTGGCACCTTTCACTTGAGAGGTTCCAGTTTTACCGGCCATTAAAATTCCCTGACCTCGTCTGTACCAGGCAGTTCCTTTTGGGTTATTCACCACTTGAAACAAACCTTCTCTGATGAATTTTAGCGTTTTGGGATTTTTCATCTCAATTTTTGAGAGGAGTTCCGGGGTATAGGTTTTTACAAGTTCCCCATTGGTGTCATAGACGTCCTTCACAACATAGGGACGATAAATCTTTCCACCATTTGCGATAGCTGCGTAGGCAGTGGCCAACTGTATTGTTGAAGCAAGAACGTATGACTGGCCGATGGCGCATGAAAGTGTTTCGCCTGGCTGCCATTCCTGACCGAGCCTTTTTTTCTTCCATTCTGAAGTTGGAATAAGTCCTGAGACTTCTCTTGGAAGAGAAATTCCAGTACGACCACCAAGCCCAAAGGCTTTTGCATATTTCGCTAATTTATCAATAGGCATTCTATTGGCAGCTTTCTGAAAGTAGACGTTACAGGATTCCCTGATCGCTTTTACTAGATTAGTTGCCCCGTGGCCTTCTTTCTTCCAGCAGTGATAAGCACGTCGGCCAAAATTCCACTTCCCAGTGCAAAAGACTTCCGTGTTCTCATCAATTTCGCCTTCTTCGAAAGCGGCAATACCTGTGAGAGCTTTAAAAGTTGAGCCTGGTGAAAAATGCTCCTGAATATTTCTGTCACGAAGCGGATGCTCCTTATTCGTCACTAGACTTCTCCAGTAATCTGGCGAGAGCCCTCTAGAAAACTGCGAAGGGTCAAATGATGGCCTAGAAACCATTGTCAGCACTTCACCTGAATCGATTGAAATGGCTATGACACCGCCCACTTTTCCTTCCAGGGCATTATAAGCAGCAACCTGCATGTCTCGATCGATAGTCAGTTTTACATTCATCCCAGAAAGAGGCTTCTCATCCTCGATACCCTTAAATAGGTTATCGGTATTAATATATCTCTTTCTTCTTCCTCTCGCGTCCACTTCGACAAACTCATGTCCGTTTTCGCCTCGAAGATATCTATCAAGTTGCTCTTCAATTCCAAACTGTCCGATGAAGTCGCCTAAACGATAATCCATCTTATCTCGCTCTCTTAACTTAGGGAGCTGAGTTTGAGAAATCTCAGAAATATAACCAAGCAAGTGTGCACCAATTTCTTTATCCCGATACTCCCTAGAAATAAATGTATCAACACTTACGCCAGGAAGATCCGCATTCTGAGTTTCAATCTGGGCCAACTCTTCGAAGGTAATATTTTTTTTGATAATAATTGGTCGGTAAGTCGCTTGATTGGAATTCTTTTTTAGGACTGCTTGAATAGCAGAAATTTCCATGCCTAAAATCCGAGATAATTTCGTAAGCGTTTCTTCTCTGCCCAGCATGAATTGAGGAGTTAAAATGGCATCAAAGCGCGGTATATTATCAACTATTAACTGATCATCACGAGAATAAATAAGTCCTCTAGGCGCCCAGACAACTTCTTTTCTTAATCTATTTTGAATAGAGTAATTATGAAGTGTTTCACCCTTATAAACCTGAAGGTACCATAGGCGTGAAAGCACAAGACCAAAAGCGGCTGTGATGATATAGGAGATCAGCGTTGCTCGATCTTTATGAATTTTGACTAATTCTTCTTCTCCAAACATGACTAAATCTCGACTCCTCTTGGGCCACTTTCATTTGGAATCTTCCAAACATTATCTAGAAACCAGAATAATAACGGAGAAACGAGGGATAAAAGAATACTCCCTGGAACAAAACTCCACAGAATAAGTCCGAATTTATCAAAATCAGAAATCTTCAGACAAATAATAAGAGTTACCGTCAGATACCAGATAAATTGAAAAAGCTGAACAGTGAACATCGTCATGAATGCAGTCGTTAAGTGCAAAACTTCTTTCAAATAATTAGCTGAAATCAAAACGATCAGTCCCGCTAAAGTACCAAGGGCCCAGCCCTCAATGGAAAAAATCGAATGAATAATTTGCAGCCCCATAATAAGCCATGGAACCAGGGGAGAATCCATACGAATGGCGAGGAACAGAATAATCAATACATTAAAAGTTAATCTGTACTCTTTCCAGCCCATCACTGGCAAAACGGTGGAAGTAACAACTTCAAGCAACACCAAAAGTGTGAGAGTAATTCCAAAGGACACTAGAAGTTGAGAAAATCTCATTCTCATTGTTTCATCTCCTCGATTTTGACAGGAATAGGAGTGGATGCAACCTCATTTGGGATGAGAACCAAAACTTCCTCTAATTTATCAAAATCTACACTTGGGATGACTTCTACAGATAGGGTCATTCCAAAATTTTCTTTTGAAATGTCTGTAATCATTCCAACCTTAATACCCTTAGGATAAATTCCACCAACACCAGCTGTGATAAGCTTGTCTCCGACCTCTACAGGCTCATTTCTCATTATATATTTAAGAGCGCATTTGAAATTAAAGACACCTTCAACGATTCCATGAGTTCTTGTTCTTTCAACCATTACATCCACACGGTTATTCTGATCCAAAATCGTGAGCACGTCTGAGTAATTATCTGTTACTCGATAAACATAACCTACAAGACCATGATCAGTAATAACTGGGGCCATAACCTTAATTCCATTTTTTCCGCCCTTATTAAGGCGAATAACTTTGAACTCGTTGGCGGAATCCCAACCCACGACCTGCGCCATAACTCTCTGATGGGACATCTCATCAGAGTAGCTCAATAGACGCTTCAGTCTAAGATTCTCCTTCCTCACCTCTTCCATCGTGGTCAGATCACTCTCTAGACGGGAGATTTGCTTTTTTAGGACGCTGTTTTCTTTGCTAGTGTTCACAATTAGAAGGTAATTGTCCCAGAGCGATGAAAGTGATTTCTTGGAGCTCGCTAGTCCCTCTTGTACAGGGGAAATGACCTCTATCACAATCTGGTGGAACAGAGTGGGCTCATTTAAATCAAAGCGTTTTTGCGAGATGCCATAGACAGCTAAGATTCCAACGATCAGATTATTGACAATTTTAGTTTTTGAAGACTCATTTATCAGTTTCAAGCTTAGACCCTTAAATTGTTTCTTTTATGCCATTAAGAGTAGCGAACTCGATGCCCAATGCCAACGAAGTTTCTAGTCAAAAGTCTTTGACCTAAAACATGGTTCCCCGATAAAATGACTAGCATTTATTTTTTGTTCAAAGGAATCCCATGAAAAACGCTTTTGCGAGTAAAATGTCTTATTTTATCCTGACTTTCATTTTCCTTATCATTACGGCCAGCTTTCTTTTCAGCGGTTTTGATAAATTCTCCGGCGGCTTAGGCGGGGGGAAAAATGTTGCAACTGTCGATGGCACACCCATTTCTGCCCGAGAATTTCAAATTGCTCTGAATAGACAAGTTGAATTTTATAGTCAGATGATGGGAGGTAAAGGCCTGTCTCAAAAGCAACTTGAGTCTATGGGTATTAAACAGTCCGTTTTAGATGGTCTGATCAAGCAAAAACTTATCGGCAATACGGCAAACACAATGGGACTCGCTGTGTCACTTGAAGAAATTAAAAGTGAAATCAAGAATCTCTCTTATTTTAAACGTAATGAGCAATTTGATGTAAACCTTTACCGCAACGTGTTGCAGTCGAATGGTTACTCTCCAACTCAATTTGAAGAATTGATTGGTAATGACCTGAAGCAAAAGAAGGTTGATGAGCTTTTTAACTCCACCCTCATTTCAGAAAATTATGTAAAGGACATCCTTAATTTTAAAAACAGTATGCTCAATGTTTCGGCCATTAAAATTAGCCGTCAATCTTTGGCCCCACTGGTCAGTGTTTCTGAGCAAGAAATTAAAGAGTACGTGGCGAAACCTGAGAATCTTAAAACGCTAGAAGCAGCCTATACAGAAAACTATGCAAAATATAATCAACCTGAAGAAGTGAAGGCTCGTCATATCCTTATCAAAGGTGATGATGCAAAAGCCTTGGAGAAAGTAACTGCAATTAGATCAGCTTTAACTGTTAAAAATTTTAGTACAGTGGCCAATAAAGAAACTGAAGATCCATCTGGTAAAACAAATGGTGGGGATCTTCCATGGTTCTCTCAAGGTAAAATGGTTCCAGAATTTGAAAAAGTAGCCTTCAAAATGCAAAAAGGTGAAATTTCTCAGCCAGTTAAAACTGAGTATGGTTACCACATTATTTATCTTGAAGATAAAAAAGCAGCTCAGTCAAAACCTCTTGATCTAGTAAAAAATGAACTTGCTCAACTGGCGATCCAAAAAACCAAAGCCCAAGATCTAGATCAACTTCTTAAATCTGAACAGGACAAGATCTCCGCCTTGCTTAAAGCGAACAAAATTGCTGAAATTGAAGCTCTCCAAAAGAAAGTAGATGCTCAATTTTTCAAAAACACTGAAGTCAATCATTATGACCAGACAATTGGACAACTAACTTTATCTGCAAAAGAAGCTGATGATCTTTTCAAGGCCAATACAGGAGACGTCCTTAACTTTGGAAATGCCGGAACAATTTATTTAGTTATGGTAAATTCAAAAACTATTGGCGACGAAAAGAAACTTTCTGAAAAACTTTCTGGGGAGCTTACTAGTCAGGGACAGGCCCATTCTCGTAACTCTAGAGAAGAGTTAGTCAGAAAACTAAATAATAAAGCAAAGATTGTCACAAACTCTTCAGTGATATAGATTAGGCATCTTTAGGGAGCTTCCATGGCAGACAAGAATTCACGATTCAAAGAAAATCTTCCAGGTAAATACTACGTGGATGATCAATGTATTGCTTGTGATGCTTGTTGCGTGGAAGCCCCTCGTTTTTTTGCTATGAATGATAATGATGGACATGCCTTCGTCAAACTTCAGCCTCTAAGCCCGGCCGATATTCAAGAAGCGGAAAATGCACTCGCTGCGTGCCCAGTTGAAGCTATTGGGAATGACGGCTAACTATTTCTTTTCAAATTCACAAACGAAACCATACTGCTTATTCTCCCAGCGGTAGTGTTTCGAATCCTTAAATTCAAATCTCAATCCGGGATCTTCACAGATATCGTCCTGACAGTAGTAACTGTAAGGCCCCATAGATCCACATTCACCTACATACTCGACCGTTATAGCGCTTAGACCTTGCTCATTAAAGTAGGGTTTCACTATTTGATCACAAATGCTTTCTTCATTGCCCGTCTTGCAATAGTACAAACCAGGGTCAGGTTTAATAGTGGAAGAAAATACTGAAGAAGAGAAAATAAAAGTAAGAAGAATAAATTTCATCATTTAAGTTTTATATAAGGGGAATCAGCTTTCGCTGATTCCCCTATTGGAGTAAGAGACTAGGAGTTAGAGGGAAGAACTATTAACGTTTAATATTCAGAACTTCTTGCAACATCTGATCAGAAGTTGTGATCGTTCTTGTATTGGCCTGGAAGTTACGTTGAGCGGCCATTAGGCCAATAAACTCAGAGGCAATATCAACGTTTGACTGCTCAAGTGATTTTGCAAGAACTTCTCCGCGTCCATCAGCACCTGGTCTACCAAGAGCTGCTTGACCAGATTTACGAGTTTCTTTGAAAAGGTTTTTCCCGGTTTTGAATAGGCCTTCGTTATTTTCAAATTTAGCAAGAGCAATCTGACCAAGCTCACGCTGAACACCGTTATCATAAACCGCAGTAAGAATACCCATATCATTAAAAGACATTGAAGAGAGAGTTGCAGCAGATGAACCATCTTGAGTATGACGAGAAACAGATGATTTTGAACCAAACTGAGTACAAGCATCAAGTCCAGTCCCGCCATCTTTAATCGAGGCACCGAAATCTAGAGCAATTTTTTGTCCTGGAGCTGCACCTTTATTAAAGTTGAAGCTGTTTAATCCAGGAATTTCTTCTTCAAGAACACCTTTCTGATTGAATTTCAATTGACCATTGGCCATTTCAACCAATTGTCCTGGAACGCCATTGGCAGCGTCATTCCCATCAACCATTCCATGGTATTCCCAGTTTCCATCAGTGGCTTTATTGAAGTATACAGTCATTAAACGAGCTGTACCGACATTATCGTAAACAGTAACTGAAGTGTTAAAGTTAGAAGTTTTTTCAGGATTTGCTGGATCAAATTTTTTCACAGACTCACGAGAATCCAAGTTCATTGACATAGTCACTTGTGAAGTTGGAGTCGCAGGAATTGTTGTATTTCCTAGTTTAATTGAGCCAGTTTTATTTGTGATGTTACCTTTTTCGTCAGGCTGGAATCCTTGGACCTTGTAACCATCACCATTAACCATGTAGCCTTCCTTATCAAAATGGAAAGCGCCATCACGACTATATCCCTTACCAAATGGTGCATCCACCTGGAAGAAACCATTACCGTTAATTGCAATGTCTGTTACGTTATTTGTACGAGCGACTGTGCCCTGAGTAAATTGAGAAGTTACATGTGCTAATTTTGTACCAGAACCAATCTGGTCACCGCCATCAATTCCCTTTAGAGAATTTGAAAGCATGTCTTGGAATTCTGCTCTTGAACCTTTGAAGCCGTTAGTACCAGCATTCGCGATGTTATCACCAATCACTGACATGCTTTGACCAGCAGCATTTAGACCTGTAACACCGATGTTAAAAGACGAAAGAATACTCATAACTGTCCCTCCTAGACCCTGGCGAGGGGACTTGAGCACTACGGGCTCTCATCCAGTGGCTTCCAGAAAAGGACCAGCCAACCTCATCCAAATTAATATTAAAAACCTATGTGACCTCTGCTACTCCTAAGCAGATTTACATCATAAATATCGTCGAATCGATTTTCGTGAAAACATTTTCGTTCATGTTGT
>CANHJD010000085.1 GCA_947461145.1 Bacteriovoracaceae bacterium | reverse complement strand
TTGTGATCAGTTTTGTATTTCTGTTAATTAAGATGGCCATATTATTTAGCTCCTTTAGCAGCAGCAACTGCCTTTTGAGCAGCATCAGCAAGATCATTTGCAGCAGTGATCTTAAGTCCAGATTCACTTAGAATTTTTTTACCAAGAGCGACGTTGGTTCCCTCAAGGCGAACAACAAGAGGAACAGTTAATCCCATTTCTCTAGCAGCATCAACAACACCATTAGCGATGATGTCACACTTCATAATTCCACCAAAGATATTCACGAGAATAGCTTTCACATTTTTATCTTGAAGAATAATCGAAAAAGCTTTTTGAACCGTTTCTTTAGTTGCCCCGCCGCCCACGTCAAGGAAGTTGGCCGGAGTTCCGCCGTGGAGCTTGAGAATATCAAGTGTCCCCATTGCTAGACCTGCACCATTCACAAGACAGCCGATGTTTCCATCGAGAGAAATATAAGAAAGACCATACTTTCCAGCTTCAAGCTCTTGAGCAGATTCTTCAGTGATATCTCTCATCGCCTCAATTTCAGGATGTCTGAAAAGAGCGTTGTCATCAAAATTCAACTTTCCATCAAGAGCGATAACATCACCTTGTTTTGTTGTAACAAGTGGATTGATCTCAGCAATTGAACAATCTTTTGAAATATAAAGATTATAAAGTCCTTCAAAAAACTTGATAGCCTTATTTAGTGTCTCGCCTTTTAGGCCAAGAGCGTACCCTAGCTTTCTTCCTACTGCTGGAGTAAAACCTGTTGCCGGACAAATATGGGCCTTGATGATTTTTTCTGGAGTGTTGTGGGCAACAGTCTCAATATCCATCCCACCTTCAGTTGAAACCATAAAAGCAATTTTTCCAACCGCGCGATCAAGAACGATACCGCAATAATACTCATGATCAATATCACAGCCCTGCTCAATCAAAACTTTTAAAACCTTTTTTCCTTCAGGTCCAGTTTGGTGAGTTACAAGTTGCATCCCTAGAATTTCATTTGAAAGTTTTTCAACTTCTTCAATTGATTTGGCAAGCTTTACTCCGCCGCCTTTACCGCGTCCACCAGCATGAATCTGGGCCTTCACAACCCAAACTTTTGTTTCAAGTTTTTTGGCCACTTCAACGGCCTCTGCAGGAGTATTAGCAACTCCACCTTTTAAAACACTTATGCCAAACTGTCGCATAAGGTCTTTGGCCTGGTACTCATGAACGTTCATAGGCTCTCCTTAAAATTCACAATAAAATATATGCTCGTCATTATAGCGATTTTACAGACCCTATCAATCAAAAGGTCTTGAAAAATGGCCCTTTAAAGGAGCATGATAGAGGCGCGAGGTGTTATGAAAAAGTATTTTATTCTTCATCCGGCAATTTTTAAACTCGATGGTGGCGCCATGTTTGGTATTATTCCAAAGCCACTATGGTCAAAAGCTATTCCCGCAGATGAACTAAACAGAATTCAGTTAAGTTTGCGAGTCATGCTTATTCAAACTACTCATCGCAACATTCTTATCGATACAGGCATCGGCGACTATCACGGAAAAAAATTTGATGATCGCTTTGGTATAGAAGGGAAAAAAGACCCACTCACTCAAATTCTCTTTGAAAGTTTTAACCTATCACCTGAGGATATTACTGACGTCATCATTTCACACCTTCATTTTGACCACATTGGAGGACTTGGCATCAACGACCCCCAGGAGATAATTTTTTCAAAGGCAACACTCCACCTTCACCGCGAACATTACCGCTACGCTCTAAACCCAACTGAGCGGGATGCAGGATCTTTTCATTCGCAATATTTTAAAACTCTTATTACTCAAGCTGAGGCTTCAGGTAGAGTGCACTGGCTTGAAGGCACGGAGGGAACAATTCTCAATGATGGAGAAGATGTCATTCATTTTAAATGCTCGTTTGGACATACACCATATTTAGTCCATGCCTGGGATGAGAAATTTATTTACATGGCAGACTTAGTTCCCACCGCCCACCATATCCCTATACCGTGGGTCATGGGTTACGACATTGCTCCTGGCCAGACGACTAAAGACAAATCCGAATTTTATGACTTCATCTCAAAATCCGGCAAAACAATGATCTTTGAGCATGATATGAAAACTTGGGGTGCCGAAATTATATTAAAACCAGAAGGGCCCGAGGTAAAATCTCTCCATGCTGCAGGAGCAAATAAGGTACTACAAATCTTTACTTAACCCGATCCTCTGTCATTTGAATAATTTTTTTATTGATACCATTCTTAATGATAGAAAAATTCTTTTTTATTTTTAAGATCGTTTCATTTAAATACTTTCGCTTTGGATCTTTGCTCGCCTGAAGCTCTTCAAGAATTCTCATCGTTTCTAAACCGATACTCTTTGAAATGGATTTCACAACACCTTCGTACAAACGTTTTTGCTCCATTTTCTCGATACCTGAAAGTTGTAATTCAACGAAGTACTTTTCATTGGCGACAACAAAATCTGTTAAAAAACGTCCTTGATTTTTTGTATATTTATCAACCATGAGTTTTAATCTGGAGTTAAAATTTGAATTGGGAGTCTGTAAAAAATCAATCATCAACTGCTCTATCTGCAACGAAATAGCTAGCAACGTTTGAAGCTTTTGCTGTAAATCTTGCCAAAACAGTTCTTCTTGATTCTGATTTTTTAACTCCAGTTGGATTTTCTTCTGAACTAATTTTGTTAAGACTCTATTAAATTCGCCACTACCTTGATGATAAAGCACGACCTTCATCCTCGTCATGTAGCTGGCCATTGGCCGCTTAAATAAATTTCCTAATTTTGAAACAAAAGAACTCCACTGACATTTTGAGGCTTTTAGATCCATCTCATAAAGGCCAGGTATAATTTTAACCCCACTTTGAAAATCAAATTTTGAAAACTCGATAACGTGATTCCGAAGCTCTGAATTTGACTTGAAAATGATTTTCTCACTTTTTACTGACAAAAGCTTCTCATCTACTGACTGAAAACTTGCCTCAATTTGACAATGCTGAAAACTAGATGTCACGAGCCATATCTGGGATAAATCCGCAGGGACATATTCTTTAAAAAATGGGCGCTCACTCCAACCCTTAAAACTGAAATCCCCCAACACTTTTTCATAGGTTTTAGGATTCATTCGTCCCGGTCTTTTAAAACTAAATTCCTCATTCAGAGAGACCCACTCCCTTAAAGCAATAATAAATACGAGGAGCGCAACAGTAACAAAAACACCATTTTTTTTGAGCTTAGAAGACGCTGGAGCAATATCTTTGGAAAAAGTTGGGTGACTCTTAATTTCATTTTCGCTTTCTTCTGGTAACGGTGGAAGAGGCGGTATTTCATCTTCTCTTATTTCTAGAGCTGGGTTAGACCTTTCAATCGCAATCCTTAGCAAAACAGGTCCAGTCAGACCCTCCGCCCAAATTTTTGAATCAAGACTAATTTTTTTCTTAATGAGCGACTCAAGTGAGTAGGGACCCTCGTGACCAGTAGGCAAAAGGATAAACCACTTAAGAGAGCTCTTGTCAGTCCAAGCAAAATTTGACAACGTCATTTGAATTAACCATTTGAATTTTTAATATATTATGACGAACCAAAGCATCACTCAATCACAAAAACGCTCTCTCGAATCAATCACCCCACTTTTTAGTTCCGATAATGCTGGTGGAGCAGATGTTCTGTTTCTCAAAAGCTCATCTGATATTGGAGTTGAAAGGAATGGTGGCCGAAATGGTGCTCGTTTTGCTCCGAAATCATTTTTGTCCTATTTTAAAAAATTAAACAACTCCCCCTCTCTCTTCGCAAAAAAATTCAAAGAACTCGAAGTTGCCAACGAAACTGAAGAGAAAGGGGATTTTCAACTTGCTCAAATTCAACAAAGCAAAAGAATTTCAAAAATAATTCAAGAAAACCCAAACTCTTTTATCTGTCACCTAGGCGGAGGTCATGACCATGTCTTCCCACTTTTGCTGGCCCTCGGAGAAAATTTTAAAAAGGTTATAGTCCTAAATATCGATGCTCACGCCGACACTCGTACTGATCCACTGGCCCACTCAGGAACACCCTTTAGACAATTTTCTAATGATTTTAAGGGAGAATTCCTGCTTTTTCAGATTGGGCTCTTAGAGCTGGCAAATTCTCAATCTACACTTGAAAAGCTAGAAAGAAGTAAAACCTATACGCTTTGGCGCAAGGATCTGTTTGATTCACATAAATTAGATTCTTTTTTTGATAGAATCAAAAATGAAATAGACCATCACACAGTGGTCGTTTTCAGCCTTGATGCGGATGCACTTTCAGGAGAGCTAGCTCCAGGCGTTAGTGCCGTAAATGGGAACGGAATTAATCGAGAAGAACTTCGCCTTCTTTGGAGTGAATATAAAAAATTTCCACTACCTCACAAACCGGTGCTGGGGATTTATGAGCTCAACCCAGTTTACGACACCGTTTCCATGCTTAGCGTAAGAACTTTGGCCAACTTTGTTTACGATTGTTTTTTGGGATGAAGATAAAAAAAAAGCCCATCAATAAGATGGGCTTTTTTTCGAGAGACATAAGGAGAAGCTAAAAAAATCCTTTCTTTAACTCCAACACACACACAAATATACTCTAGCAAATTTAATGCCAAGTTTACAAACCAAAACTTAAAATTTTATTTATATAAACATCCAGTACTTGACGCACTTAAACAGTGTCTTAATTGTCAAAAAAACGACTTTAAGACATAAAACACGTCAAGTATCTGACACAAAATTCTAGCATTATCCAACTCTAAAGATCAGTTTTTACTTCAAAAATCATAAAGTTATCGGCATAATGGCCAGGTTAATTCAAAAGTTATTTTTTCTATACTTCAAAAGGAGAAGTTCCATGTTCACACGTGCTTTTTTTACAACTCTTATGGTTGCCCTTCTTGCAGTTGGTTGTTCTTCTAACAAACCAAAAAATGGTCAAGATGGAGCGAATGGTAATGGTTCAAACAACGGCTTAACTCTTGAGCTAAATGGTGATTCAGACTCTAATAAGGCCGGCGGTCTTCAAACTATTTTCTTTGCTTTCGATTCTTCAACTCTTGATGAAACTGCAAAGAATACACTTAAATCTAACGCTGATTTCTTGAAAGCAAATGCAAAAGTTGACATCCAAGTAGAAGGTCATTGTGATGAACGCGGTGGACGTCAGTATAACCTTGCTCTAGGTGAAAGACGTGCAAAATCTGTAAAAGACACTCTTATTGCTTTCGGTATCGAATCTAAAAGAGTTTCAACTATTTCTTACGGAAATGAGCGTCCAGTTTCTGAAGGACACGATGAATCTGCATGGTCTAAAAACCGTCGTGGAAATTTCGTTGTAACTGCGAAATAAGGCTTGATGAAACTTACTCTCCTTCTGTGCTTTATTATAAGTTCGTGTGGTCTAGCGACCACACGTCCTAAAACTGAGATGAGTTATGCCCAGGCAGCTTTCATGGCGGCCAAAGAAAGTGGCGCAGATGTTCACGCCTCAACTCTTTACAGAAAAGCTGAAGATTACTATCTCAAGGCAAAATCAGCATACCGACGTAAATATTTTAATAAAGCACAAGAGTATGCTCTGCTTTCAAAAAAATATTCTGAACAAGCAGAATATTCAGCTATTAGAAAAAAAGCCCTTGAAGGCAATCCAGAATAACTAAAATCCCTGCCAACTTAATACTCTTTGTTGTAGAATCAATTCATATAATTAAAAGGATAGAATAAAGATGAAATTCTTAAGTCTGTTGTTATTATTGGCCATATCCATCTCATGTATTAAAACTGCTGATCAGGTAAATAGAGAAAAGCGACTTGAGAGCATTTCAGAACAAATGCAGGACTCTCAGGGCCTCGTAGCTGATTTGCTTTCTCAATTAAAGGATATGCGGACTCAGCTTGATCAATTGAACGGACGACTTGAGGAAGTTGAGCATAAAAATAAATCAATGGATTCTGAATCTTTTAATAAGATGAGTGAGTCACTAAAAGTGATTTCAACTCAACAAACAAATCAAAATACGCAAATGCTTCAACTTCAAAACGAACTTAAAGAACAAAGAGGGTTCATAGAGAAAGTAACCTCTCAACTTAGCTCAACGGATAGAAACTTACCTAAAGATCAAAAAAAAAGCGCAAAAAATAAATTAGTCCACGGGTTAGAGCTAATTAAGAAAGATGATTTTTCAGATGCCCGCGTAGAGCTTGAAGAGCTTATCGATCATAAGGACTTAACTCCAGGGGAGCGAAATAAGGTTCTTCATGGTCTGGGAAAAGTTGAATACTTCACTAAGAACTTTGAAAAATCTCTTGTTTACTTCAGCAAGATTTATTCTAAATTTCCTAAGGCCAGCCTGGCCCCTAGCAGTCTTCTTTTTATTGCTCGGAATCTAAAAAAGATGGAAAAGAGCGATGAAGCCAAACAAGCTTATGCAAAAGTAATTGAAGACTATAAGGAAAGCCTTGAAGCGACAGAAGCCAAAAAGGAAATGTAGGACATTTGAGCAGTCATCAAAATAAAATTATTTTAGGAATTGAAACAAGTTGTGATGATACTTCTGTTTGTATAATGGAAGTTACATCCAGTGGAACAAGAATTCTCTCACTCAATAGCTACAATCAGGACTTTTTGCTATCTAAATGGGGTGGTGTTGTTCCAGAGCTTGCGGCAAGAAGCCATGTAAAGGCCATTCCTCCTTTACTAGATGTAGCCTTCAAAGAAGCACAAATTACTCCTATGGACGTTAGTGAAGTTGCCGTGACAACTCACCCAGGACTTGTTGGCTCATTACTCACTGGGATCAATTTAGCAAAGACATTTTCTCTTATTCATGAGCTACCTATCATACCTGTAAATCATTTGTATGCGCACCTAGAAGCCATTCATCTAACTGAAAACATTTCTTATCCTTATTTGGGAATTTTAATCAGTGGAGGCCATACTGTTTTCTTTTGGGTCACTGGCCCAAATAAATTTGAAGTTATTGGAAACACTCTAGATGATGCTGCCGGTGAAGCATTTGATAAAGGCGGAAAACTTTTAGGAGTGGGCTATCCTGCTGGAAGAATTATTGATGAACTTGCCAAGCAAGGTGACTCAAAGAAATATGCTTTCCCAATAAGCTATTTAAGGGACAGACCTGGAAAGATGAGTTTTTCCGGGCTAAAAACTGCTCTAAGAGTCAAACTAGAAAAAATGTCACCGGAGGAAATTAAAGCAGAGCTTCCTCATCTATGCGCTGGTTACCAAGAGGCGATTGTTCAAAGCATAAGAATCAAAACGGAAGAAGTGATAGAGAAGGTTTTAAATTTAAAAGTTAAAACTTTTGAAACACCCATTGTATTAGGCGGTGGTGTGGCCTGTAATTCTCGTCTACGCGAAGTTATGCATTCTAAGTTTAAAAATGTACATGCCGTGAAGCCTATTTATTGCACTGATAATGCAGCCATGATTGCCAATTGGGCTTCGAGAGTTCCTGAGCTGACTATTAATTTCCCTGAATGCCTGATGCTGGATGCCCAGAACAGATTTGTGGAGAAGAAGTAATGAGCAAATTTCCAAAGGCCAATAAAAGTTTTGGACAGCATTTTTTAAATAGCCCTACTGTTATAAAAAAAATTACCTCCCCATTACCTGAAGGATGTGAGGCCATTGTAGAAGTTGGCCCAGGACCTGCCGTACTGACCCCACATTTGAAAGCTTACGACAAACCTTTATATGTTATTGAAATGGATGAGAGATTTGTAGAGCTTCTTTCACCAGTCGTAGGAGCTGAAAATATTTATCGTCAAGATGCCTTAGAATTTAATTGGCCTGCTTTTTTAGAGGAAAAGAAATTTAATTCAATATGGTTAGTTTCTAATCTCCCTTACAATGTCAGCGTCCCTTTAACTCTTAATTTCATGAAAATTCCCGAAATTAAGAGCATGACACTCATGTATCAAAAAGAAGTTGCAGAAAAGATTCTTCCAAAAGATTTAAAGAACTCAATGGGCTCTCTTCATGTCCTCATGTTAACTCAATTCGATCTATCGCATGTTGTTTATGCTCCTCCAGGAGCTTTCGTTCCTCCACCAAAAGTTGACTCGCAAGTTTTAAATTTTCGCCGCAAAAGTACTCCCCTCGTTCCTCTTTCTGAAATTGAATCATTTGAAATATTTCTTCGGCTAATGTTTGGACAAAGACGAAAACAGCTTGGCGGAATTCTGCGCAAGGAATGGGGCCAAGAAAAGACTACATTTGTGATGGAGAAGTGCAGTATTTCTGCAGAAATCCGTGCAGAAGCTTTAACCCTTAACCAAGTTCTTTCGCTTTATGAAACTTCTTCTCGTTTTCATTCTTAGTTTAAGTAGCGCTGCTTATGCATCACTTCCAGAATTATTTGGCTCTTCCGCTGGAAGCTTGGCCATTGGTGCTCAGGCCCAAAAGCAGTCAGCCGCAAACAATTATCATGCACCTTCACTTCTAGGTTACTCCAAATCAAGTCAGTTTAGCTTTGATATCTTTTACGTCAGCACTCAATTTAAAGACATCAACAATGTTGTTGTGAAAAATGAAACGAATACAGTTAACACATTTGAAAAAGGTGATGTTGAGGTGAACTCAAAACCTACACCAATGTTTGGGGCACACCTTTCCACGCCCCTCTTTAGTCCAGAGGGAGTAAAGTTTAATATATCGATTTTTGCGCCATTTGATCGACTTATGGAAACAGATTCTGGGGATCCTTATCAACCTCGTTACGTCATGTATGACAATCGATTCGTTAGACCAAATTTTATTTTTAGTGGGGCCCAAAGTTTTGGGGAATGGAGTTTCTCAATTGGAGCTCATACCGGAATTCAAACAAATGGCGAAACTTATTTCATGAGTAGAACGACAGCAGGAAATCCAAGTCTGGCGAAAATGAGCTTCAATGCCAAACCATCAATAGGTGCTGTTTTATCAGCCTCAAAGAGAACTAATGAGCATTTGACTTATTTGACATTTCAGCAAGAGATGAAGTCTAAGTTAGCAAACAGGGCAAGTGGCGAAACTGAAATTGCCTCAAACACCTCCTTTCAGTTTGATTTTGATGTAGCAGCCTTACTTTACTATGACCCAATGACCATCAGGCTTGGTCACCAAATTCATCAAGAACAAACCTCGATGTTTTTCTCCTTAGAATTCCAACAATGGGATAATTATGATGGCTCTACGATTCAATTAAAAAAACGCGGCGGAGCAATTAATGGTTCTGAAAATTTAGAAAAACTTAAATTAAAAAATCTCTTTATCCCAAAGCTCGGGTTACAGAGAGAATTAAGTGATAATTGGACTGGAAAATTAGGCTACTTCTACCGCCAATCACCTCTTTACACTAACAACCTTAAATATAGCGGAAACTCAATTGATGTAGAGAAACATGTTTTTTCAATTGGGGCTGCCCGCCTTATTCATTTTCAGCAAAAAGAACTAACCTTAGACTTTGCCTATCAGGCTCATCTTCTTAGAAATATGAAGATTATAAAAACTCCAAACCGCGAGGACGGTGACCCATCTGAACCAAAGATCGGTTCGCCAGGATATAAGGTTGGTGGTATGATTCATGCTCTAAGTTTAGGCATAAGTTGGATGTACTAATGGGTGTCAAAATTATCTGTAAAAATCAAAGGGCCGGATACGATTACTTCATTGAAGAGAAGTATGAGTGCGGAATGGTGCTGCAGGGCACCGAAGTAAAATCCCTAAGACTTGGCAAAGGCATCATTAATGAGGCCTATGTGGTTATTGATTCAGCTGGTGAAGCGTGGCTACAAAACGCTACAATTCCCCACTATGATTTTGGTAACATCAATAACCATCCTGAGACTAGGAAGCGTAAGTTATTGTTAAAGCGTGAGCAAATTCACCAAATAGAAAAGAAAATGGCCACCAAGGGCTATACCATCATCCCTTTGGCCTTGTATTTTAAGGACTCTTTGGTCAAATGCGAAATAGCTTTGGCCAAAGGCAAAAAACTCTTTGATAAACGTGACACAACTGCTAAAAAGGACGCCGAAAGAAAACTTAGACAAGGTCAGTACGATTAATGGAAACAACATTAGATAACGTTCGCACCATATACCCATTAAATAAAGCGAAGCTTTTTACTCATGAAGAAGCTTTAGATCTTGTCCCCCTCTTAATGCATATCTCCGCTAAGACAAAGCGTGACATAAACCTTTTAAACTCCCAATTAGGATTTTTTAAAACAAACTCAGATAAGGGTTTGGCCATACAAGAAAAAATCAATCTCTCCCTTCAAGCTTGGTCAGATAAGGTAAGAAGACTCGGAGCTATTCCAGTCTCACTTTGCAAGGTTCGTATTCCTAGTGAAGAAGGTCAGTACATTTGGGAATATCCTGAAAATCGTCTTTACCTACAATAGAATTAGAATTTTAAAAGCTCACTGACTCCCTCGTAGAGAATCTTGATCGAGATAAAGCCTAGGATTGTATTCAATATTAAATTGAATTTTTTATCTGAGATTTTTTTCGATATGGGGACTGAAAGGCCAACTCCTAAGAGTGAAGCTAAAATAAGAACAAAGATATTTTCCCTTAAATCCATAAAATTAATTTCGGCAGCTCCCCAGAAAGCAACTATTTTTGAAATCTGAAGCATCGCTTGCCCAGCACTTTTTGTTGAAAGCATTCCCTCGCGCGAGATTTTGAGGCGATTGAAGTATGGCATAACCAAAGGCCCCACAGCACCTACAAACACTCCAAGAAAACCTGAAAGTCCCCCCAAGAGAATAAAAGTTTTATGGCCGGGCTCATCTTTAGATTTGAATCGAAATGGTAAAATAGAGACGAGGATAAAAACGCCCACGACTATTTTTAACCAACTTGGATTAACAAGGTAAAATATTTCAGCTGCTATCCAGGCGGCCGGAACCATGAGCAAGGTGTAAGAAGCAACAATCTTCCAGTTTACGTGTTTAAAAAAAATCCCTGACCGCAAACTATTGGCCGAAAGTTGAGTAAAACT
>CANHJD010000084.1 GCA_947461145.1 Bacteriovoracaceae bacterium | reverse complement strand
TCTCAGACCAGTTAATGATTGGTGGCTTTTTCATGTGAAAAATTTAGAAAAAATATGACGAGTAAGAAATGATAACTATCACCACGAAGAAACGCTTCAGAGCATTAACCAAAAAATTCTCGATGCAGATCTACCTAAAATTTAATTCCCTAATTTTCTTATTCATCACTCTAAACCAAAGTGGCGGAACAAGTGAGAGAAGAATCATCCCAGGATAGCCTGTAGGCATCTGAGGACTCTCTTCATGATGACGAAGTATTTGATATTTTCTATTAACATTAGCGTGGTGATCTGAATGTCTCGACAGGTCAAATAATACC
Source organism: Bacteriovoracaceae bacterium (assembly GCA_947461145.1). Taxonomy (GTDB): domain Bacteria; phylum Bdellovibrionota; class Bacteriovoracia; order Bacteriovoracales; family Bacteriovoracaceae; genus Peredibacter. Next base: position 10,711 of record CANHJD010000084.1, on the reverse strand, counting down.
GCACGAGAAAGAATATAGTCAGCATTCCAAGAATGATATGGCTGAACTTTCTCGTAGCGATTTGGAGCAATCTCTTTTCGAACAAGTCCATAATGCTCTATATAATTAACTGATTCTAGCAAAATGACACCGATCAAAGCACTCATCATAAATCCAAACAGTGCTACGCCTCCAAAAAAAAGATAGAGAGCAAAGCAAAGAACAGATTCAAGAGATATTGCTAAAATCATTTCTTTGGGATCAATTTTAAATGCAGAGATAAAACTATCTTTTATAGAACGATACAAAAAGGCATAAAGTGACTCGTTTAATCTCGAAGTTTCCGGATCAAAAGGTGTTGAAGCATTTTTATGATGGCCTTTATTATGTTCAATATTAAAATGCCAATAAAGAGAAGTCGAAAGTAGCATTTTTGCCATAACCTGCTCAGGCAGATTATTCCTGTGGCCAAGTTCATGGGCCACATTAATTCCTAAGACGCCACAAGAGAGCCCCATTGCGGATATGAGCCCAATAAACTCTAGTGATGTTAATGGCTGAACACTGACTAAATGACAAAAATAAAAAAGCAAAAATAACTGAATCGGTACCATGGACCAGATGATCAAGTCGAAGAAGCGATCTTTTTTGTATTTATCTTCTTCTTCCAAAGAAAGATTTGAAGATAACTGTGGAAGGAGCAATTCAAGAGATGGGAGAAAAACAAAAGCATAAAATATAGCGAAATAAGACCAAATTCCTTTCAGGTAAAATGAAATGAATACTGCAAGTGGTATTGTGAAGGCGAGTAAATAAAAAGACCGTCTCATACAATCAATTATACACCTTTTTTAACCATTCTCCTAATGGCCAAATTCTACTAAACTATACGAAATACTAAGTTTTCGAAAAATTAAAGGACTCCATGAGCACAGATCAAATTGTCTGCAAAACCTGCCGCAAACCTAAAGCCCCATACAGTTGCGGTCTTTGTGAAGAGGCCATTTGCAAATCCTGTGCACAGTTCTTAGGTGAGGACCATTTCACATTTTTAAGAGTTCTCCCAAAAGAACTTACTCACACTATTTATTGCTATAATTGCTTTGATGATAATGTGGCCACTCCCCTAGCCGACTACAATCAAACGATGGAAAAGGCTAAAGATGTTTTAATCTTTACCAAGGCACAAACAAAACTCACACGCTTACTTAAAAGAGTTGAAGATCCTTATCATGTAGAAAACTGCGAAGACGAGCAAGAAGCACTACTAAAAATGTCCTTCTATGCTGTTCAAGATAAATTCAATGCTTTGATTGATGTAAGTACAAAGGCAAAAAAGATTATTGTGGGCTCTCACAAAAAAGCTGTCTGGGATGCCACAGCCGTACCTATAAACGTAAATCCTAACGAAATTAGAGAATCATAAAAAAAAAGGCCCTCCGAAGAGGGCCTTAGACTTTAACTCTTAGTTAAGGTGCTTGCCGATTAGACCTGTAAGTTCAAACATAGTCACTTCGTTCTTACCGAAAACTTTATTAAGTTTTGCATCAGCCAGAATGTTTCTTTTATTAGCAGGGTTCTGAAGGTTATTTGCCTTGATGTAATCCCACATAAGCTTAACAGCTTCAGTTCTAGCAACTGGTGTTGAACCGATAACTGCAGCAAGATCTGCAGACGGAGTCATTGTTTTCATAAAAGCTGCATTTGGCTTACGAGCAGTTTTAGTTTTTGTTGTAGTGTTAGTGTTTTCCATGATGTCCTCCATGTTGAATTTGAATATTCAAAGTATGTGTGTTCTTAAAGTCTTGCCGATCTACCTTCGAGGAGTCAAACAAATATTACGCCGCAAAACAAAAACCATTTAACCCAAGTCACTGCAAACACGTACTTACAAGGACTTAACTCCGTAGTGTGAAGGAAGAAAAATGTTAGGTCGACAGAGAAAAAGGGCTTCATTAGACTTAATTTATGAATTTTTTATTTATATTTTTATTCGTTTTTTCCCCACTTATTGCAGAAGACTTTTCTTTTAATAAAGAGACAGGTCAAGCCGTACCAACCTTTGTTGGAGAAATAAAATTCTTCAAAGGAAATGTCTTCAAGGCAAATCTGGGTCGACTAACGGCCGTCAAGGAAGGAACAAGATTTTATAAAAATGATACTATAGTTACTGAAGAAAAATCATTGGCAAAAATTCTCATCGTTGATGATACAACGCTAAACATTGGGCCTAAATCTGAATTAAAATTCTCTGAGTTTAATTACATAGACAAATCAAACCGCAGTATCATTTATTCGTTCATCAAAGGGCAAGTTCGCGCCATCATAAAAAATAAGGCCAAAGACGGTGAACTCCAAATAAAAACCCAAAGTGCAGTTCTGGGAATACGTGGCACAGAATTATTTGCCAATCATCAAACCATAAACAATTTGGAAGTCTCAGAATTCTCACTTTTGTCTGGAAATGCAGAAGTTAAGGATATTAATAATAATCAAACTGTTTCACTCTCAAAAAACGATAAAGTCGTCATCATAGCAAATCAGCAATCAAAACAGTCAATGTCTCATAAGGGTATTATGACGACAGAAGAACTCGAAACTCTGCGGCCAGAGGAAGTTTTTATGCCATATTTTGAGATTCAAAAAATTGATAAGGACTCTACATTTTACAGCTTCCTAAATACTCCAAGCTCCTCAGGTATTTCACCACTCAACACCTCTGAAATGCCAAAGGAAAGTCAAAAGAGACATTGGAAAGAAAACTTAAAAAGATTAAATGAAAAGCTAAGAGAGAACCTAAAAAAGTGAACTATAATTCTTTGAGTTCACTTTTCTTGTTTGCCGAGGGATAAAGAATTTCCACCAAAGCATTCAAGGCGTCTGTCGTCGTAAATATTCCATAGACATCGCCATTTTCATCTAAAACTAATGCTGAACCGACTTTTTGAGATGAAAGTTGGAGAGCAACTTCACCCAAATTTTCAGAAGCATAAACGGATAAGATATTTATATTCATAATATCCTCAATTTTAACCATTGAGGTCCAATCTTTGCCCATAAATGCCATGAGATCCCTCTCAGAAACAATACCAACGATCTTCCCATTATGTTCAACAGGTAAATGTCTAACTCCATTTTCTTGCATGATCTCAAGGGCTTCATCTAAGTTTTTATCGGCACTGATTTTTACTAAAACTGGGCTCGTGTACTCATCAACTCTAATCTCCATGACTCCCCCTCATCGCCTTCTTTTTAAATTGACCAAAATGCCACCAACTGCCATTAAGACCCAAAAGACTAAATAGAACGTGATGACATAAAAACCTAACTCTGATGGCATTAAAATTCTCCTGCAGCAGTCAGGCAGTTAGCTTATCAAGCAAAATCAACGATTAGGCCTAATATTACATAAATTTTACCCCCCCTATTGGCAGAAGAGTTTCCCCATCATATGAATAAGGAATCCAAATTTAATAGAGGCGAAGCATGATCCACTTTCTTACACTTCTACTGATTCTCTCTAGCTTTTCCCTGGCCAGCGAATTTAACTGCTCGCCCCAAACGACAATTAATTGGAACCAAATAAGTGATGGTGTAAGCTGGGCAAAATACGACATTCAGTTTTCCCCTTACGATAAAGAGAATCATGCTTGGACAGCAACACCTTCACGCTCTGCCACGGTGAGAGTTTTCAAAATTGATCTAACTAAAAACAAAATACTTTTTCATTCATCCCAAAAAGATCTTGAATGTAATGCGAGGACAGACCGCTACATTCAAAAGCTCGTAGATGATAGCAAGGCCCAGGTACTTGGTGCCATCAACGCGAGTTTTTTTGTTATGCCTAACGGAAAGATACAAGGACTTGCTTTAGACGAAAACAAAGTGTGGTCTAATGACTTGACTGCACAAACGATCTCTTCATCAGGAGTATTTTCAATTGAAAATGGCTTACCAGCATTAGAAACAAGAGATTCTTTCATTTCTCGATACGGCTCAGTTGTTTCTCAAGATGATTTAAAAAGATTTACTTTTGCAGTTCAGGCTTATCCCAAACTATTGATTGAAAATGAAATTCAAATAACTGATAGTGTTTTGAATTCGAGAAGACCAAGGACTTCAATTGGTACGGCAGGAAACCCTGATGAAATTATTCTCGTCACAATTGATGCTCGCGGGGAGAATGACAAAACCGGTATGACTCTTTTTGAATATGCCCATTTTGTTAAAACGGATAAGTGTGGAGTCGGTCAAAAAACAGTTCTTAATCTCGATGGCGGGGGCTCAACTTCATTTGCAATACCAAGCTTAAATATTTATGAACAAGCAGATCGTTGTCGTCATTTAGGAAATATCCTTACCGTTCAGAAAAGACTTTAAATATAGACCTGTAGTTAAGGTAGTAAAAGAATCCCCCAAGGGCCCCACCTAAATGGGCCCCATAACCAATAGGGGCCATACTACCTTGCGCCTGAGCAAATAGCCCTCTTAATTCAAAAATAATAAATATAAAAATAGCCCACATCGCTGATAGCGGGATGAGACCTAAGAAGTAAACTTTCTCTCTTGGAAACATTAATCCAAAAAAAACGATCACCCCAGCAATGGCCCCAGAAGCACCAAGCGCCATTAAATCTGGCTGATTAAGTAGAAAAAAGCTCACTAGGCAGTGACCAAAAGATCCACACAGACCACTAACTAAATAGAGTTTTAGGAATCGTTTCCTACCTAAGAGGCCTTCCAATACTTTTCCAAATCCATAAAAGAAATACATATTTATAAAGAGATGAAAGAATAGATTATGTGAAAAAACAGATGTCAATAATGTCCAGACTCTCCCCTCTGTCACGGCCGTCCAACTCAAAAGAAAATTTTTCTCCATGAAAACAGGATTAATCAAAATTAAAACATACCAAAGAATAAAAATAAAAATATTCCATCTTATAATGAGATCTACGACGGTCGGACTTTTTATATAGTTTTCACTCATGTCTTATTTTTTAAGATATTTTCTACTTTCAAAATGACTAATATCACTAATAGAGAACACCATAGATCAGTTTCATGAAATATATATCCTGCTACCTTCTTTGCGGGGTATCAAATGCCTGAAGTTCTCTCTGGTCATGGATTTTCAATCGTGCGGGATAATTTTGGCCTATCTTTAGTCCCAAACCATTTAAAAAGAACCTATCTTTTTTAAAACTATCGGGTGAGCAAATTTCATCCGTTCAACAAGGAGATTTCTATGTTTGGTAGTAAAAGCCTCACAAGCTCTAAAAAAAACGATCGTCCTTTAAGTCCGTGGCTACCTAGCCTTTCACCTTGGGCCCCAACGTTTAGCCCATTTACCAATCTTAGAGATGAAATCCTTGACGTATTTGATAATTTTAATTTAGGGATGGCGCCAACTCTAGGGACTCAATTTTATCCAAGAATTGAAATTAAAGATAAAGGTACATCGTATGTGATTGCAGCTGAAGTTCCTGGTATGAGTGAAAAAGATATGAACGTGACAGTTAGGGATAACAATTTAATTCTAGAGGGTGAGAAAAAAGAAGAGCATAAAGAGGAAAAGAAAGGCACGTACCGCTCAGAATTCAGCTATGGTAGCTTTTATCGCGCGATACCACTTTCCGATGAAATCGATCCTGATAAAGTGAGTGCAGCCTATAGGAATGGGATACTTAAAGTAACGGTTGAGAAAAGAACTGAAGCCCAAAGAAAATCAAAGAAAGTTCCTATTACAATTGAAAAATCCTCAGAAGAAGGTGTTGAGACTAAGCACTAAAATTTAAAGTGCTCCCACTTTAGGGAGCACTTTCCCTTAAACAAACTAAAATCTTTGATTTTACAGGAAATCCCGACAAAAAATTTCAGGAAATATCGCGAAGATCCGTTAAGGGACTATGCCATATTTTTCTGTTTTGATAATTCTATTTACGCTAATCACTTTCCCCGCTATCTCAGCAGTCTGCGAGGGTCAGCAGTGCCAAGTAATTTTATTCGATGACTTTATGGGCCCAACTTCAGATGAGGATCCGGCTTGCTACACACAAATTCCAAATTGTAGCCCAAGGCCTGAATGGGGAAATACTGGGAAATGTCAAAATCTAGATTCTTCAATTCTTGCAAAAACGGCCATGCTTAATAAATGCCGTTGGAAACTTTGGCAAGGGTACTCCGTTTATGGGAGAGAGAAAACATATCGTTGGGATCCAAACATGATTGAGGTTTCTAACGGTTTGCTCACATTAACGGCAAAGCCAAGTGCTGATGGAGTTGCTCTTGATGATCCTGCTTGTATCCATAGTTATGGTACTCCAAAATGTGCCTACATTTCTGGAGGCGTGGATTCAAGACCATCTTTCGGTGGCGAACATGCAGGCTTTGACTTTCGCTACGGTAAAGTAGAGTTTAGAGCACGAATGGACATGGGGCCAGGAGCATTTCCTGCTTTATGGATGTTTGATTCACTTGCTCGCCCTGAGGAAAGAAGACCGATTTATGATCAAGAAAGACAGTATCAAGAAATAGATATTCTTGAAATTTTTCCTGACCTTCCATTCACATGGAGAGACCCTTGGAAATTTTGGGTTGAAAATATGAGTGGCGTGAGATCAAAGGCCTATCAATCCCTTCACTGGGGAGTTGATGGAACAAATAAAAGCTTTTTAAATGATTACCAAGTTGTATATCACGGAGACTTTCATACTTACTCAGTTGAATGGGAGCCGACAAAAATTGTGTATAAAATTGATGGAAAAATAACCAAAACGATTACAGATAGAGATAGTAAAGGATCAAGAAAAGTGAGGATACCAGATCATGAGATGTATCTCATTTTAGATCTTCAGCTAAGTCGGGGAAAAAATCTCGTAAACTTTTTTAAGAAAAATGTTCTTCAAAACGATATTTCTCAATTAAAAGATCCAATCCGAATGCAAGTCGACTGGGTGAAAGTCACTTCTAAAAAAACACCATCCCCATCGCTTATTAGTTTTCCTCATCCTCCTCTTGTTCCAGGAGTGAAATATTCTGTACAAGTCGTAAACTCAAAACCAACAATACGCTACCCGCTCCCATGTGACTGGGGTGGATCTGCCAATGGAAGCGAGTGTGAGCTCATGACACTTAATTCAACTCCACTCCCCTCGGGAATTTCTTATATTATTAAAACAGAATTAACTGACGGTGGGCCGGGGGTCTACTATGTGACTGACGCCATCGCTGATAAAACTTGTCCCTACGGTGGAGCATTTATTAAAACAGTTGGTGGAGAATTTTTTGCTTATTCCAGTCGATCCCTCTACAAAAATTTATGTCGTCTTCATTTGATAAAACCAAGTGGCCCTGTTCTTGTTCCTGGTGTTTCCTACTCTATTCTCGCACCCGAGGCTCAACGAGGTTTTGGCATATACTATCCTCAATCCAATACCACTCCCGTCTGTCCATGGGGTGGTAAAGCGATGGATCTTCATGACTATTATGGTAGCTGGTGGTGGATCCCAACTTGCCAGGTAATGGAGCTAGATCGTAGTAAAATTGATCCTTTGAGATCCGTTGAGATACTTATGGACTCTAATCCTGCAAAGCGAACCATTAGATACAGAAACGATTATTAAATAGATTAAATTGGTTGATTAGGTTTTACCGAAAAGAAGTGGTCCTTTAAGGAGACTTTTTAATGAACGAAGATCAAACCCCGAAAGATGAAGGCTCAGTTTGGGCATCTTATTCGGATCTCTTCACGAACGTGGCAATTATTTTTCTCGTAATGTTCGTCTTTGCCCTGCTTAAAGCTGGGGTTTCTAAAATGGAAACCGCTCTAGTTAAGAAACAACATGATCAAGAACTAAAAGGAAAACTTAATCCACAAGAGATAGCAAAATCCCAAGAAAGAGTGAAAAAAGTAGAACAATCCATAAGTGACATGCAGAAAGTTGAATCGATTGTTGATGATAAAATCAGAGAGATGCAACAGTTTGCCAAATCTATGGAAAAAAACAAAGTCATCTTGAAAGATCTTATAGAGGAACAAAAGAAAAAAGACTCTCTACTCAATACGGTGAATGAAAAGATTACAGAGAAGGAAGATATCATAAAGAAGCTGCAATTTGAATCAAAGCAACTTGAAGAATCTCTTAGCCTAATTGAGTCTCAAAGGATCACGCTAGAGGAAGCATTACGCAAAAAAGAGACAATCTCAAAGACGGATCAAGAAAAGATAAACACATTGCAAAAGCAAATCAAGTCCCAAACTGAACTAAAATCTCAAAAAGAAAATGAGATGAAGCAACTCTCACAAATTGTTCAAAAAAGTGAATTAACAATCGATTCACTTGAAAAAGAGAATCGAACACTTTCTGGCAGAATCGAATCATCAGAAAAAATAGCCCAAGAATTAAAAGTAGTGAAAGATAGCATGGAAGAAAAAATTCATGATTTAATGAGAACGAAATCTAAAATGGAGAAAACGATTGGAGAACTTGAAAGTAAGGAACTCCAGCAGAATCAAAGCAATCAATCTCTCATAGGAAAGCTGACTCAATCAGAAGCGGAAAGAAATGAGATGAGCTCTTCAATGGAAAGATTGAACAAATCACTTGATAACAAACTTGCAGAAATTAATCACCTCAAGAACCTTCATCAAAAAGCAGTTGGACAGGCAGATGCAATGGGGAATCAATTAAAAGATGCCCAGGAAAAGATGAGAAATGTTGGTAAAGCACTCACAGAGATGAAAGGAAAATTGAGATCGAGTGTCGCGGATTCACTCAGGAGAAAGTTTGGCTCTCAAAATCTCAATGTACAGGTCGATTCAGACTCCGGGAATGTGACACTCTTGATGGATAACAATTTATTATTCAAAAAAAACAGCTTTGATCTTTCAGATCAAGCTCAGCAAAATTTAAGCAAAATCGCCCCCATTTATGCTGAAGTTATCTTCGGTGACCCACAGGTTAGTAGTAAAATTGAGGCAATTGAAATCACTGGCCATGCTAGTCCAAGCTATAAAAAGAATTATGTTGATCCTAGAGGTGAAAATCCAGAAGCCTACGGGCATAACATGAGGCTTTCAGCACAAAGAGCTGCTTCTATTGCAAATTTTATGATGGGTCAAAAAATTGGAAATTACCCTAATAAAAATAATATGAGGGAATCCCTTTTTGCCATTGGGAGAAGCTATATTTCACCGATAGAAAAACCCAACACATCTGGGAGAAGTCTTGCAAGCGTGGATGGTAATTGTGGTCCTTACGATTGCGGTTTATCTCAGAGGGTAGAAATCGGTTTCCGCCTAAAGGATGATATGAAGGCGATAGAAAAACTAATCAATATGGCAGGAGCAAATTAGTATGTTTGTAGACTTCATCTTAAATTTTTTCTCAAATTACTTAATTGAAGTCATGGCAGGACTTCTTGTCGTTGCACTCTTTGCCCGCTTTCAGGCTTATCGCATAAGCAAAAGAGATAGGATCTATTTCTTCACTCTTACACGTGAAATTGTATTGATGATTGAAAAAGAAAAAGAGCAAAAGATCAGTATCGAAAATGTAGATAACTACATCTCTGACTTAATGGGCAGAATAAGTAAAAAAATCCCTAATCGAACTCTTCGAATGGAAACAAGAGAGAAGGCAGAAAAGAAGGAAACCCTAATTAGTCTTCAAGATTATGTCGGAGGGAAGTCAGGCTTTTTAAATAATATCCAAACCGAATCTTCCATTTTCCACTGTCAGACACCTCCAAATTTTTCTGAACTCACACATCGGCTTTTGGCACAAGATGAAAAATGGAATAAACTTATAGGACCAATCCCTCTAGAAGGTGTTTCTAGACTTATTGATATATTACCAGGTCTTTTTATTGTATTTGGTGTTTTCGGTACTTTTGTTGGTATAAGTATGGCCTTACCAGAAATTGCAAATATCGACTTTAATAATTTAGAAACTTCTGGCTCAACACTTACAAAATTTGTCCTAAATACAACTTTCGCCATGAAGACCTCTATTGCGGGAATTTTCTTCTCAGTCATCTTGACGATGCTTAATACATTCTCCCCGATCAAAGATGTAAGAGGTCGAATTTTTAAACAGGTAGAAACAACGATGCAGGCCTTGTGGTACCACATCCATCAAAGCCAAGAAAAAACTTCCAACGTCGAAAACAATCTTGAACGTTTGGTAAATGTCCTTGAGAAGATGTATGCAGTTCATGATAAAAAAGAGAAAGCGGGATAGCAAATGGCGCTTCTACAAATTATTAAAAGCTCCCCACTCTTCACAGAACTTTATGATTCTGAAATTGAGGAAATTATCAGAGACTGTAAAGTCAGAATAATGGAAGAGAAGGAATTTCTTTTTTATGAAAATGAAAAGGGAGAGGATCTTTTTATTATTTTAACAGGAGAGCTTTCCATCATAAAAGGTGGGTTAGAAATTACCAAATTCTCAAAAGGTGAGCTTCTTGGAGAACTTGTTCTAATTAATGACAAGAACCGTACGACAAGTTGTCAGGCAACTGTTTTTTCAGAAGTACTTGTCATTAATAATCAGGTCATTTTTGATTTCTACACAAAAAGACCAAGACTATTTTCAATTCTTATGATGAATATTGCTAGAATGCTCGCTCAGAGGCTGAAAAAAACTACAATTGAGATGACGACTCTTTCTGAAAAAGTTAAGAAAACGGCCTAAGTCTCCGATAATTTTTAAATGAATATAAATAT
>CANHJD010000083.1 GCA_947461145.1 Bacteriovoracaceae bacterium | reverse complement strand
GTGGGATTACATTTGCCATCAGACCAAATATCTTTCACAGCATATTCTCCTGGTGGAAGCTTCATAAAAAAAGAACCTCGCGTTTCTCCGTAGTGATACTCTTGCTTGGTTTTAATATTCTCAAAGTATATAACTGCTGACCGTCGATCATAAGGGAAGTCCCCAAAAGGAACCATCGTATGTCCAACGAGAACCCCATAAGGGCCGATCTCATTTAAGGGCTCTCCCCTATAAAGAAGTTCCTTATTTACAGGCAAAGAAGTACAGGCAAAGAAAATTAATAGAAAGAAAAAATATTTTAGCATAAAAATTCCTTTGTAAGTCGCATGTCGCCACTGCTAGACTCTTTGGCGTGAACAATACAATTCAAAATTTAAAGACATTTTATAGAACTCCAGTGACTCCGGAAAGTTTTTTCATATCATTGGAAGGAATCGAAGGCTCTGGAAAAACTACCCAGATCAAGCACTTAGAGGAAATCCTCAAAAAGAAGGGCTACCGAGTCATGACTCTTAGAGAGCCAGGTGGAACTGAATTTGGTGAAAAATTGAGAGAAGCCATTCTTAAAAGCTCAATGCCACTTCATCCAATGGCCGAGTGTCATCTTTTTCTCGCTTCCCGTGCTCAACTACTTAAAGAAAAAATTCTGCCTTTTTTACTTGTCCCTAAATCAGTTGTGATTTTAGATCGGTATATTGATTCCACTCTTGCTTACCAAGGCAAAGCGAGAAAACTAGGAATCCAAACGGTTCTAGAGCTGCATCGTCACGATCCTTTAAATCTACTCCCCCATAGAACTTACTTTTTAGACATCTCACTCGAGACTTCTCACGAAAGACAACTCAAACGTGGGCAGGAGAAAGATTATTTTGAGTCAGAGAAAACAGAGTTCTACTCAAATCTCATCGATGGTTATAGAGAGATGGCAAATCTTTTCCCTGAAAGAATTTTAAAAATTGATGCCTCCGTTAGCCCAGAAGCCGTTGCGAAAATTATTGATGAAGATTTAGAGAAAGTACTCCTATGAACATCCATCAAATTCTTCTCGATAAAGCGATAAAAAATGAGTTGGCCCACTTTTACATAATCGAGTCTTCGTCTTCTGAAAACCCCTATGAAGATCTCATAGGTTTTACTCATAAATTTATTCGTGAATATTACCAAAAAATTGAAGGCTCTAAACAAAGCCTACTCTCACTCATGGATCATCCCGATGTCTATGTAATGGGGACTCATCCCGAAAATGAAGAAAAAAAAGATCCAAATTATCCAGTATCAGAAGCTGAAGCCTTGATTCGCTTTTTCGAATTTAAGGCGGTTCAAGGGAAGCGGAAATTTGCCGTAATTCCAGAAGGGCATAAGATCACAAACGTAGTGGCAAACAAATGGCTAAAACTCCTTGAGGAACCTCTTGGTAACTCAACAATCTTTTTACTTAATCCAAAACGCCAGAAACTTATAGAAACAATTCATTCAAGGGCCCAACATTTAAGGCTCCCTTTTCAAACCTCCCATCAAGGCTTAGATGAATTAAAGTCTTTTCTTTCTGCCTCTGCAGGTCAAAGCCTTGTCCAATTTATAGAGTCAAATGCTAAAGAACCAAGGGACGTCTCATTCTGGAGCAATGAGTTGATTCACTGGGAAGCAGAGCAATTAACAAGCCCAGAAAGCAAGGTGGCGCTTGTAAACTGGCTTAAATCACTTAAGGAGATGGAAACATTTCATCAACCTGCTGCGACAAAATGGACCCTCTTTTATTCCTACCTTAAACAATACGTTTTAAATCGCCTAAGTCGTTGACATACCTCGGAATAACTCTCACAATGATCGGATGACCATTGATAATCACGGGGAAGAAAATCTAACTCCTTCCGCGGAAATGATAATTCCTGAAGATAATCTATCAGGAAGCACAGAAGCCGAAATTGAAGCTTCTGATGAGAGAGAGAACAGAGAAGACTCACGATTCAAAGAAGGACAAATCCTTCGTTTCGTAAGAGTTCGCTTCCCTGGTAACTCGCGCTCTTTTGCATTTCTTATAGGAAAGAGAAGAATTGAGTACGGCCAAAAAGTTGTGGCCATGTCAGACCGTGGTATGGCGGTTGGCTACGTTAATTCTTTTCCCTATGACATTCCATTCAATAAGAGCATGCTACCTGTCAGAAGCATTTCTAAGGTAGCGACTCAAGAAGACATCAATACGGATCAAGAAGCCTATCGTCAGCAAAAGAGTGCTGAAAATATTTGTAATGATTTAATTGAGCAATACAAATTAGAAATGTTCCTTACTCACGTGGAATTCACTTCATTTGGGAAAAAAGCCGTATTCTATTTTATCGCTCCAGCAAGAGTAGATTTTAGAGATTTAGTAAAAGATCTCGTTGGAAGACTCAAAACACGAATTGAGCTTCGCCAAATATCAGTGCGTGATCGTTCTGCCTCAGTTGGAGGAATCGGGCCCTGTGGAAGAGAGCTTTGTTGTTCTTCGTTTCTTACTAAATATGGAAACGTTGGCATCAAGATGGCAAAGAACCAAGACCTCACACTTAATTTTTCAAAGCTTAATGGAGTTTGTGGCCAATTAAAATGCTGCCTTCAATACGAAGATGAAGTTTACCGCGAAAAGAGAACTCGTTTGCCAAAAGAAGGTGACATCATCACTACGCATACTGGTGAAGTTGGCAGAGTTGATCGACTTTACCTATTAAGCGAACAATTTGTGATGATGACGAATCGTGGGGTAAGGAAACGCTACGTTGTTGATCTATATAAAGACACTTTAAACAGAGAGGAAGCAAATTTCCCTCGTGAGTTTGAATCAGTTTCGGATGAAACATTTAAAGTTATTGGCCTTGATGAATCAGCAACTAAAAAGACCAAAGCTTTTGAGCTAGAAGTTAAAGCATATAAAGAACAAAGTAAAAGCTACGCTGATAAAATTTTTGAGGGCCTATTTGGAGAAAAATCCCTTGATTATGACCTTCCAAATCTTGCAGAGCCGGAAGGATCAGTAAAAAAAGTTGTTCTGAATCCTGATGAAGAAGAAGAAATTTTTTATCGACCTTCTGATGAAGATGTCTTGGAAAGTGATGATGACGAAGTAGATTATTCAAGATCCGAACCGATGGTTGCTAAAGGTCAATTTAGAGAAGACAGAGACCAGCGTCCACAAGGACCTCGACATGATAATCGTGACAACCGTGGACCTCGTCATGATAACCGCGACAACCGTGGACCGAGACAAGAAAATCGTGACAATCGCGGGCCTAGGCAAGATAACCGGAACAGAAATCAAAACCGAGGACCTCGTCCTCCAAGGTAACCCATGAGGATCCTTCATACCTCTGACTGGCATCTTGGGAAACGACTATTTAAACTTGATCGCTCTCCAGAACATGCTCACTTTCTTAACTGGCTCATAAACACCATCATTGAACGGAAGATCGATCTTCTTCTTGTTGCTGGTGATATTTTTGATACGCCCACTCCGCCACATCAATCTCTTGAAATGTTTTATAATTTTCTTCACAGACTCTCTGAAGAAACAAAAACTCAGACACTTATTATTGCTGGCAATCACGACTCAGGACTTCTTTTAGAAGCGCCATCCAAACTGCTCAATTCACATCGAGTTAAGGTTTGGGGAAAGTTATCTCAAGATCCAAAAGATCATTGGGTAAAAATAGAAAGCAATGGTGAGACAATTGAACTTTGTGCAATCCCATTTTTCAGATCATATGAACTTCTACCGAATGGAGAAGGAAGTGCCCTAGAAGTTTTACAGAAATATCTCTTAAGGGAGAGAACTGCTCCGCAAATTTTAATGCTCCATCATTTGGCGGGAGTTTTTGAAGAATCTGGAACAGAACAGCTTATAACTCTTTCAGGAGTTGACTCCATCCCAACAGAGCTGATTAAGCAATTTGATTATGTAGCACTAGGGCATATTCATAAGGCACAGAAGATTGCAGGGAATACTTATTATTCAGGATCTCCCCTGCCAATGCGTTTTTCTGAGACACATGAAAAATCGGTTCGAGAAATTCTAATTACAGGTGAAAAAGTTGAAATCGATAAAATAGTTATTCCCCTCGCTAGAGATCTCCATGTCATAAAGGCCAATCAAACAAACTGGAAAGATAAACTGGATGCGATTGAATCCAATTCTCCTTTAATAGCGATGGTAGAAGTTCAGTTGACCCTTGAGGCACCTATCGTAGGGATCGTAAGTGACATCAAAGATTGCATAAGTCAAAAAGGGATGGAATTACTGTCCTATATGCCGATCTATACAGGTATGGAGAAAAGAGAAGCAAGACATGAGAAACTTTTTGAACTTTCTCCGTTGGATGTTTTTAAGGAGTTTTATAAGTTTAAATATCCAAATGCATCTGAAATACCAGAGGAACTGAAAGATGATTTTAAAGATTTGATTCAAAAGGTAAAAAATGCGCCTAATCAAACTTAAAATCAAAAACATAGCCTCCCTCAAAGGTGATCACCTAATTGATTTTTCTTACATTCAAAATCAAAGCCCTCTTTTTGCAATCACTGGGGAAACGGGTGCAGGAAAATCAAGTATTCTTAATGCTATTGGCATGGCACTTTACGGAAAAGTCTACAAGTCAAATGTGAACCAAAATGATCTTGTCACACTTGGTGAAAAGGAAGGTCAGATAGAACTTATTTTCCAGTCAAAGGGAAAGTCTTATCTCGCTTTTTGGAAAACTAGGATTCGCAAACAAAATGGTGAACTCTACTCTACTCCACAGACTCCTCAAAGAGAACTTTATTCGCTTGAGGGAAACGAGTTTGAATCGCCAAAGACAATTCTTACAACAAAAACAGAAGAATTGCTGAATCTTGATTTTGAACAATTCTGTAAATGTATCATCTTAAATCAAGGTGAATTTGCAAAATTCCTCACGAGCTCCTTCACAGAGAGAAAGGAAATTCTAGAAAAGCTTTACCCTGGCGAATTACTTGACAGTCTATCGGCAGAACTAAAAAAAGAAAAAGATGCCTTAGAAAAAAAAATCAGTGATATTGATATTGAATTACACACCCTTAAAGGTGACGGCCCTGAGGGAAGTGAATTAAAAGAATTAAAGGATAAATTAGAATTCGAATTTAAAGTGCATGAAAGCTGGCTAACCCATATTGAAAGTATGGAATATCATTTTATAAGCCTTAGGAACTACAGAAACAAACATTCCGAAAACCAAGGCAAAATTGACTCCATTAAGCAAACACTATCAAAAGAGACAACTGCCTTTAATGAATTGCTAGTCCTTGCTCAAAAATCAGCCGATAATCTTTCAAAAGCTCAGGCAGAACAAGAATCACGTCTTCCAAAACTTCAAAACCTTCTAAAAGATGAAGAGTCATTAAAAAATTATAGGACCCAACTTTTACAAATCTCAAGGGCTTTAGAAACCTCCACTCATCAATTAAACACTTTAAAAGATAACAAGGATGATCTCACCACAAAAAAGCTAAATTGGATAAAAGAGTACGAACAAATTCTAAGTTCATTTAGCTATCCCATTGATGACTTAAAGCAAAGTCACAAGATAATTGGGGAGCTGATTGACCTTTGGCCAAAGCTTGAGCTTATTGAACAGGATATAAAAACAAAGAACGATCGCCACCTTCAGTTAGAGGGACAACTGAAAGAGGAATCGAAAGAAATCGGTCTAGTTCAGGAGCGCAAGATAGCACTCCATCAAAGTCCAAACGTTTTGGTCGAACTGGAAAAAAGAAAATCTTTGATACTTTCTCAAAAAGAGGAAATGCAAAGGAACTTCATTCAGCATGAGAACTACTCTGCTAAAATTAACGAATTAAACAAGACTCTTGAGGAAGAATCCAGCAGAACAGAATTAAACAAATCACTCCTTTCTGACTATCAACAGGATTATCTACCCTTAAAAACGACTCTCAAATTGCAAGATCTTGTCACGGCCATTGAAGTTTGCCTCACCCACCCGACGATCAATGAATCTCATGAGTGCCCTGTATGCCACTCAAAACTTACTGATCTAAGCATTAGCGAATTGAAGTCAAATATCACTAAAACGGATTTCTCAAGACTAAAAGATAAAGAAGCGGAACTTGAGAGATTGATCATTTCAAAAGAAACCGAAATCAAACAAAGTCAATTACTCATAGAGAAGGCCAAACATGAGCGTGACCAAAAACTCGCTGAAATTGAATCTTTAAAAAAACAGCTTGATCAAAAAACACCCTCAACTGAAGGAATCGAAAAAGAGCTCCAGGACGCTCAGAAAAGAAACTGGGAATTAGAAAAAGTAACAAAAGACGAGGAACGCCTAAGGCAAAACTTATTAAAAGTTAGTGAGCAAATAAAAACTTTGCTTTTTGATATAAGCTCTAAATCATCCATTAAAGAGCAATGGCATAATCGTATTCTAGAACATACTAAACTTCTTACTTTTTTGGGTCCACTTGATTCGGAAAAGATTAAATTACTCAATAGCGAGTCAAGAAAATTGTCTCACCTCACAGAGGCCCAAGCGATTGGGACAAAAATTCAGCAGGAACTATCATTTGTTTTACAAAAAGTCTCAGAACTGACTACATCAATTGAATCTTTAGACCTGCAGATCGCCGACTCTAAACTTAAAGTAGAAACTCTGGAACTTCGACTACAAACTGAGCTAAAAGGAAAATTAGCCTCGGCACAAATTGCAGAACTTAATCTTTTGGTAAAAGAAAAGTTAGAACAATCAAATTCTCAAGAGAGAGAACTCAAAGCTCAAGAACTTAAACTCAAAGAATCACAGAGCAGACTTTATACCCTCGACGAGCATGTAAAAGAGATTGATTTTCAATTTTCGAAAGAATCTCATAGCCTCAGAGAACTCTCAAAAGTAAGTCTGCCACAAATTTACCCAGAGCTTAAGCTTCTAGCTGACAAACTAGGCAGTCTTTCATTAACGACCTCTGATCCCCAAGAGCTCTTTATTTCTCTAAGTGACTTTATTGAAAAGCAGAAAATATTTTTTAAAACCAATACTTCTGAATTAAAGATGAATTTTGCAACTATCCGAACAAAGCTCGAAGAGTGGGAAAAAAGGCAAGACCGGATAAATATTCTTAAACTTAAGTCCCAAGACCTAATCCATTTGCTCAATAGACGCTCGAGGCTTTATGAGGTCCTTGGTAAAGATGAACTTAGAATTTTTGTTCTTTCTCTTGTAGAGGAGAATCTTATTTCTCAAACAAATGAAGAACTCCAAAAGCTTTGCAACGGGCGATATGAAATTGTCCATCAATCAAGGCGGATGAAATTAACTCCAGAATTTTATATCCTTGATAAATTCCGTGATGGAGGGCTTAGAAAAGTCTCAACTCTCTCTGGAGGAGAAACTTTCATGGTTTCCTTGGCAATGGCGTTAGGTCTGGCAGAGATGACTAGAGGAAAAGCAGAAATAGATACATTGTTTATTGATGAAGGATTTGGAACTCTTGATCAGGAATCACTTGAGGATATTTTGGATATGCTCAAACAGATTCAAACGAGAGGACTTATGGTGGGAATTATTTCTCATATTAAAGTTTTAACTCAAGCACTTCCAATCAATTTACTAGTAGCAAAAAAACAGGACGGAACGTCAGGGCTGGGAATCGTTTACAATTAGCGACCTAAAGCTCGACAAATATTTGAGTCCAATACATCTCCCCATTCGAGTCCTTATGTACCCCTAATCCGGTGTGAGTGTAATAAGATGCCTCAATGTGTTGACGATGTATGGGAGACTTGAGCCAAGCATTTAAAACTTCTTTTGCGCTCTTATGACCCTTTGCCACAACCTCTCCACATGCTTTTGTAGATCCAAGACGGTTATAAAGCCTGCGACAGCGTAAGGAGAAACCATAGTGTCCAAAAGGTCTTGTATGCAGGGCCATTCCCTTGGAATGCGCCTCTGCGGCTTCCTCAATAATTACCTGATTGCTAAGCGGAGTAAGTTTTTTACGAATTCGGTACTCATTAACGAGAGAAATATACTGTTGGTTAATTGAATAAGAATCTGACTCTTGACTGGCCCTAGAACTAGACTCAGAATCATCTTGCTTAAAACCCTTGCCGCAAGCAGCACCAAGAACAAGAAGAGTTAGACACATAAACAATTTTGTCATAACTAGATTCTTTCAATTTCCTAAATGATGTGTCAAATGCGGGGCATTAAGACCCATACCATGTAAGAGATATTGAGGAATTTTCAATATTCAGAAATTTGCGAGTAGCTATAGTATTGAAAAAAGGACTTCGCTTATGAATTATTTTCTATTGGTTTTAATACTTTTAAGCACGAGCTTATATGCCAACCATGATCATCACGACTGGAGGACTGATTATGAAGCATTCTTGTCAGTATCCTATGACATTCCAATGGCACAAGTTGGAAACAGCTCCTTGAGAAGGCCTCTCTCTAAAAGAGTCGATATGCAGTTTTTCAAGGAAAAACTCATTGCTCTCACGAGCGTCTCTGATCGCCGCTCTCCAGAAAATCTTGATGTAACAAGAAACTATCTTAAAACAGAATATGAAAAATTGGGCTTTGAGGTTAGCTTCCAGCCTTTTGGAGATGGCACAAATTTTATCGCTGAAAAAAAAGGAACCACTCATCCGGAGAAAGTCCTTATACTCTCATCACATATTGACTCCGTTCGTTGCAAAGGTGCCAACGATAACGGCACTGGGACAGTTGGACTATTGGCAGTCTCGCAGGAGTTGGCAAAAAATAATTATGGAAAAACTATCAGGATTCTGGGATTTGACCAGGAAGAAGTTGGCCTAGTTGGTTCAGATGCTTATGTCGCAATAATAAGAGAGAAACAAAACATCATAGGTAATATTAATTTTGAAATGATGGGTGTGAATTCTCGAAAAGATGGAAGTTTCCACGTTATTGACTGCCAAAAAGAAAACTCTCTATTTTTAACTCAGGAAATTAGATCATCAATTAACAAACTAGGCCTTCCAATAAATATTGTTAAGGCATGCACGGATAGAAGTGACCATGCCTCATTCTGGAGAAGCAAATTGCCAGCTGTTGTAATTTCAGAAAATTTCTTCGGTGGTGATGCTGATCCTTGCTACCATGCGAAATGCGACATAGTTGATGACCGTTTGGACTATTCCTACATGGGGAACATTCTTGATGCTGTTCTTGACGCGACAGAGCAAATACTTAATTAATCAAGAGGCTAGACCAGTAAAAAGTAATACAGTAGTGTATTACGATGCTAAATCTTCTGTTGATCATTTTTATATCTGTAAATGTACTTGCTGCAAGAACATCCTTTATAAAGCAGGGTCGCTCCTACCAATTAGTTACTCCTGCAAAAAATAAAGAAAAAAGACCCCTGCTTGTCCTACTCCATGGCTGCAAACAGAATGCAGACCTTATTATTGAGGGCACTCGACTTGAACAGGAAGCCTTAAGAAAAAACTTTTATCTTCTTGCTCCAGAACAATCTCAAATCAATAATCTTGATCATTGCTGGAACTGGTTTTTCTCCCAAATGCAAACTCGCCATGGTCTAAATGAAATGTCTGAAATCATTTCTACGATTGATGATCTATTAGCGATTTATCAAATAGACCGAACAAAAATATTTGTGGCAGGCCTTAGTGCAGGTGGTGCACTTACTGAAAACCTAATTGCCTGCTATCCTGACTATTTTTCTGGAGCTGCAGTTCACTCTGGTCTTGCTTTTAAGGTCGCGGAAGACGCCTATGAAGCTCAAAGAGTGATCACTTCAACAGTCCAAAAATCACCTGAGTACTTAGCTAGAAAGTCCTATCAGTGTTCTCGGCACATTAAAAATCGTCTGCTAAAAAAAGTCATCGTTCTTCACGGGCTTGATGATAAGCGTGTTCCCTCATTTCACTCAGAACTTATTGCCAACACCCATGAAATGATGATTGATCTTCTTGATGATGGAATTTTCAACCACTCAGACTCTCCAATGATATCAGAGCGTGTTGAACAATTTCCGAATGGCTTTAAGGCCTTCATCACTGATAAGAAATACAAGCTTTTTTCTGAGCGGTTTATCTTCGTTAAAGGACTTCAGCATGCCTGGGGAGGAGGAAAAGCCGTTTCCTCAAATTTTAATCCTGAAGCACCATCTAGCAATTCATTTATACTCAACTTTTTTAATCTCTAACATTATAGGCCTTGAATCATGCTTGAACTCATTGGACTTGTCGTCTCTCTAGCCTCTCTAATATACTTCGCCTACAAAGGCGTAAATGTTCTTCTACTTGCTCCTTTATGCGCTCTTATTGCAGTGATCTTTCAATATGATTTAACAGATACATCTTCTCTAGGTGTTCTTTTATCTCAGTACACCCAAGTGTTCATGAGTGCCCTATCAAAATACATCCTTCAGTATTTTCCTGTATTTCTTCTTGGGGCAATCTTTGGAAAATTAATGAACGATTCAAAGGCTGCAGAAGTGATTGGTCTTGGAATTTCAAAAAAACTTGGACCTCAACACGCCATTTTGGCTACAGTTCTTGCGTGTGCAGTTTTAACTTATGGTGGAGTCTCTTTATTCGTTGTTGCATTTTGTGTCCTTCCCATTGCAACCACTTTATTTGCTCAGGCCGGCATTCATCGTCGTTACATTCCTGGGACCATCGCTCTTGGCTCATTTACTTTTACAATGACGGCCCTCCCTGGCACTCCGGCCATACAAAATGCCATACCCATGCCATTTTTTGGGACTACTAGTTTTGCAGCTCCGATTTTAGGTTGTATCGCAGGAGGAGTGATGTTTGGTCTTGGCATGATATGGATGAAATACAATTCCAAGAAAGTTCCTGCTGAAATTAAAACCACCATTGAAAATAAAATTGAAGGTGAAAGACCTTCTTTTTTCCTCGCTCTCTCCCCTCTGCTTATTGTTATCATTTTAAATTTTCTATTCTCTGAGCTTATAATTCCTGGGTGGAATGCCAAATTTCTATTAGAGACATTTGGCATTACTTTGAGTGCTGTTAAAGGCTTGTG
>CANHJD010000082.1 GCA_947461145.1 Bacteriovoracaceae bacterium | reverse complement strand
ACTTACAGGAAACGGCATCACCTTTATCCTCACAAGTCTCTGGTGAAAACTGAATATCTTCTTCAATAAAACTACTGCTTCGACAAAGTTTTAAAACGGCTTTTGAAACAGAGGCCTTGGCAGCCTTAATGGCCTCTTTTTTGGCGAGAAATTTCTTTAGGACGAGCCCCTTTTTGGCGGCACTTGCAGTAACCTCAAGAGACAAAGAGAGCTCCCCATTCAAATCCTGTATCTCTTTAAATTTGACACCATCATTTGCCAAAGCTTGAAAAGATAAAAAACTCGAAACGACGAGAGTAGCTAATTTCATATTGCCTCCAAATTATATTAATACATAGGCAGAATAGCGCTAAGTCGGTTAAAATAGATCGTAGTAAGTAAAATCTCTTTAAAGTGTATAGAACTTGGACAGTATTTGTTTTAAAGTATTTACACATGTACAAGCTCAGACCCTACCAACAAGAGGCAGTTGATAACACTGTCAAATATTTTCAAAAGAAGCGCGACCCAGCGATGATTGTGCTTCCAACTGGCGCTGGGAAGAGTCTTGTTATTGCTGAGCTAGCTAGAATAGCCAAGGGACGAGTTTTAGTCCTGGCCCACGTTAAGGAGCTCGTTGAACAAAACCATGAAAAGTATCAAAGTTATGGCCTGGAGGCCGGTATCTTTTCGGCGAGCTTGGGTAAAAAAGACTGGGATCAAAAAGCCATTTTTGGGAGCATTCAATCAGTTGCTCGTGCCCCAAGTAACTTTTTCGCCGAATTTTCTTTGCTCGTTATTGATGAATGCCACCGGGTCTCTGAAGAAGGTGCAACTCAATACCAAGAAGTGATTCAAAAACTAAAGGATCAGAATCCTCAGATTTGTATTTTAGGACTGACAGCAACGCCTTATCGATTAGGCCTAGGATGGATTTATGAATTTTCACATAATGGAGAAATAAAAACTGAGCAGAAACGATTTTTCAAGCAATGTGTATATGAGCTTCCATTAAGCTACATGATAAAAAATAAATTTCTCACTCAGCCAGTTAAGGTTGATATTCCGGTGACTTGCTACGATTTTTCAGAACTGACAGAAAAAAATAGAATGTACACGTCTGCAGAAGTTGAAGAGCTTCTAAAAAATCAAAAACGCCTAACACCCTTGATTGTAAAAAACATTGTGGACATTACAGAGCGATTTAATAGACATGGTGTGATGATCTTCAGTGCCACAGTCAAGCATGCTCAAGAGATTCTCTCCTCTCTTCCTGAAAATCAAGCAAGAATCGTCCTTGGGGATACTGAAATCAACTTAAGAGAAAAAATCATAGACGATTTTAAGAAAAGAAAATTTAAATATCTCGTCAATGTTTCAGTTTTAACAACAGGATTCGATGCTCCTCATGTTGATGTCATCGCTATTTTGCGTCCGACCGAATCAAACAGCCTTTACCAGCAGATTGTAGGAAGAGGGCTTCGGCTTGGTCCCGACAAAACAGATTGCTTTATTTTGGACTACACTGGAATGGGGCATGACATTTTCACACCAGAAATAAATGATAAAAAACCATCTAAAGAAACGGTTCCTGTTAGCATCGCCTGTCCAGAATGTGGATTTGAGAACAGCTTCTGGGGAATTATGAATTTTGAAGGTGAAATTATTGAGCATTTTGGAAGAAAATGCAGAGGCGCAGAACAAGATTCGACAACAATGAATATAACCCCATGTGGTTACCGCTTTCGCTATAAACTCTGCCATGCTTGTGGCATAGAAAACGATATTACCGCCAAAGAATGTGAGAAATGTGAGGCAACTTTAATTGACGCTGACTCTAAACTAAAACAGGCCAAACTCTCAAAGAACGCTCACGTTTTAACTCCAGAAAAAATAACACTAAATGAGCGACTTGATAAAAACTCTAATCCCTATCTTGAAGTTCGCTACTACGATGCTGACGCTCAGTATGTTTCTGAAGCCCATTTTTTTAATAACTCACCCTCGGTAAAAAAATTCAACATTAATTTTTTACGTTCTCATCTAAAGCGCCCAGAATTAATAATTAGCATTAACTCCCCCCAAGACGTAATCAAGCACCAAAAATTTCTAAGAATGCCCTCATTCGTTATAGCACGCAAACAAGATAAGTTTTGGAAGATAACAGAAAAAATATTCTCAGAAGAACTTTAAATTTAGCCTCGATTAAAGGGTAGCCTCACAATAAAACTCGCTCCTAATCCTAGGCCACTCTCAAGTTTAATCTCTCCGCCATGGGAGTCAACAATCTGCTTAGTGATAAATAGGCCAAGTCCAAGACCTCCAAAGCTTGTTGACGCTGAGCCACGCTGAAAACGCTCAAAAACTTCAGTTTGCTTGTCTAAAGGTACTCCAGGGCCATCGTCCTGAATTTTAAAAATGAGACCATCAATTTCTTTTGTAAGGCTAATATTAACACGACAGCCCCGAGCATACTTAAGAGCATTAGAAATTAAATTGAAGAAAACTTGCTCAATTCTCCCCCTGTCTAAAAAACAAATCAAAGGCTTCTCAATGCTCTTTGATACTTCACAACCTGCCTCAGAAATTAAAATATTAAAACTATCAAGTGAATTTTCAAGAACCTCTGAGACGTCAAAATGTTCAAAATGAAAATCTAATTTGCCGGCCTGAATCCTTGAAACATCAAGAAGGCTTTCAACTAAAGAATTCATTCGTTGAACTTGGTTAATTGAGAGGTTGAGGGATTTATTGATTTTCAATTCATGAATCGAATTATCTTTTTGAAAATTCATCCCACGCTGTAGCATCTGTAATTGTAGCTTCATGGAAGTAAGAGGTGTTTTTAATTCATGTGAAGCAATAGATAGAAACTCATCACGAATGGCGAGGGCCGACATTAAATTCTTCTCTGCCAAGACACGCTTTTCATTAGCGTCGATGGAGTCAATCGCATAGGAAATACTACTAACAATTTTCTCTAAGAGTTCAATCTCAGGCCTGGTAAAAAAATTTGCCATGGAAGAGTAAAGATTTAGTGCACCAATGACTTTAGTCATAAACCTGATGGGAATTGTAATAGAAGAACCTAACTCTGGAGAACCAAGAAGAGAATTATTAATAATTGTTTTTCCCTCACGAAGGACATCTCCCATAAAACCATTTTTTTTAACAGCATCTCCATGTGTTAGAATATTCAACTCTTCAATCTTATAAAGACTCACCAAACCACTTTGCGCCACAGGGACCATTTCTGAAGTCTGAGGATCAACTAATCCAACCCAGGCAAAATTGAATTCACCTTCTTCGGTCGCAATTCGACAAGCCTCCTGAAAAACCTCTTGTCGACTTTTAGAGTACAAAATCATTTCATTTATTTTTGCCGTGACAGCAAAAAGACGGGTGGTTTTTAGGAATTCAAATTCATTTTTTTTATCGAGAGAAATATCTGTAGTAAATCCAGTCCATAAGATGCTGCCATCCTCTCTCATCTTTGGTCGAGAATTTCCAAGTAACCAGCGCTCCTGGCCTTCAGCGGTAATAACACGATACTCGTATTTCCAATCCTTGAGACTTTGAGCAGATTCTTGAATTGAAGCATGCAACCCCTGCAAGTCGAGAGGGTGAACCTTATTAAATAAAAGTGAACCATCTATTTTAACATCTTCTGATGTAAGTCCAAAAAGATCTTTGACTCCTTGACTTGTATAAGGCAAAACAACGCGCCCATCTGGATAAAGACAAAAAAGGTATATCATCCCAGGGGAATTTTTATCTAAATTTTTTAAGACTTCTAGATCTGGTATATTTTCCATATCTCTAAAAATATCAAAAAATCTGATAAATTAAAAGAGTCGATTGCTCTGAATTTATTTTAGGCCAATGGGCAAGAATAAATCTGAGGTTGATCCAAAACTCCTTGAAGACTTGGATCGGCTGAATCCTGTGAGCGACCACGCATCGTTTGTAGCGGCAGGAGAAAACAATGCTAGCATACTTTGCCTTATTGGCCGTTAAAACCCATAACAAAAATTAGTTAAAGTGATGAAGTGGGAGAACATGAAAAAATAGTGCCAAATGCGAGGTGAAAAGATTTAAAGATGAAGTAATATGATCATAAGATTTTTGACTGAATTGCTTTACTCTCTTAACCACTCTTGAATAATTTTTAATGAATCATGTCCAAAAAAATGCGCTGTATTTTTAGTATAATCCCCATTGGAGTCAAAAGTTCCCGAACTATGAACAGCAACAATGTTTGTGCCAATCCTGATTGAGGCGCCTGACATACCGGGCATCGTATCAAGGTAGTGACTTCCAGTATTTTGCTTAAATTTAATCTTACTGCGCCCCCTCGACTCCCAAAGTGTCCCATTAGGCTTATCTGCGGGGTAACCAGAAACAACGAGTTCCGTAAATCTTAATTTTAGTAGTCGAGGAGCTAATTCAATTTTTAAAGAATCAGTTGGGAGGTTTTCATCAAAAAGAACCAAACCAACATCATTATTTTCAGTTCTTGATGTCATATAGGCCGGAAACACTTTGACCTTTGTAGAAACAAACTTGCCAAACGGAAATGAGCCCTTTGCGGGATCATTTAAAAGACCAGGATAGAAAATAATCTTATCGGGAAAATTATTGCCTTGAACTAAACAGTGTGCTGCGGTCAAAACGTGCCTAGGACCAATAATTGTTCCCGTGCAACGAAAGCCAAGATTGTTGAAACGAATCGAAAGGGCACCGACACTTTGGTGGACGATTTTTTGATTTTCAAGAGTTATCTGAGTACGATTATCATCCCCAATGACACCTACTTGGTCAGAAACATTTGCCCAGAGCGATTGAAGAAAAAGAAAATTGAGAAAAAAAACAATAAAGGAGTGCCTTTTCTTGTGCATAAAACTAATTCTGCTCATATGATACCGTCTCTAAATAAGTTCTAATCACGAATGGAGCAAATATAATTATTGATAGTTACTTCCTCAAAAAGTGACAATTCAATATTTTCGGACTCTCTTTCACCGAGGATTTTGATATTAAGATTATAAGACGTTCTGGTTAAATCTTTGAGCTTTTTAACTCTTAATAAAATAGAGCTATTTTCTGAATTTAAAATAAGCAGAGCGCCCTCATCACTTTCAACTTCTACTGAAACTAAATCATCATTTTTTTCGTCTTCACAAACAAGATAAATATCTCCTGCAAAGGCGGAAAATGACACAAATACAAGCAATGCTAAAAGGACTTTTCTCATTAAATTACCTTGGATAGATTTTAACTAGATTATCAATACCTCTAAGTTAGATTGCGGGGGAAAAAAAATACCAAAAAAAAAGGAATTAAGTAATTTTTACACCATTCTGTATTTTTTATTCATTAGAACTTGAATGGAGTCATCATTAAGGCGAGAAATACTATTTAAATCTCTTACAAAACAAGCCGATAAGCTCAGCATGACGATAAAAGTGTTTTTCATGCTCTTGACCCTTTTTTCATGTGGTAGTGACCATAACAATGGTCAACCATCAACCACAAGCTCAGGCCTTGTTGCTATCTCGAAGCAAAGACTTGATATCGCTGAACAAGAAGTGGAGCAAACATCTCAAGAAAGCGTGTCAAATCCCCTTTCCACAAAAGGCTGGAAGCTAGTTTTTGAAGACCATTTTGAAAGTGCTCAAGTCGCTATTAATAAGGGAGCAGATCCAAAATGTTTTTCCAAAAGTCCAGTTTGCCTCATTAATTGGTGGGGAACTGAGGAATGTCCTGAGTTCAAAACTGCACTGGCAGACTTGAACAAATGCAACTGGTCCGTTTATCACTACTACAACTACATGGACTTTGAGGCCCCCGAGGGAAAAGGAGTTAACTCCTTTCATCCAAGTATGGTGCAAATAAAAAATGGCTCTCTTTATTTAAATGCACAAAAAAGTTTTTACAATACTAGACGGTGCAAACAAAAATTTTTAGATCCACGGATCGGTAATTTGGAAAATTACAGCATTGAGTGCCCAATTATAAGTGGAGGTATGGAGTCCAAAAAATTTGAAGGTAAAACTTCAGGCTACACTCAAGAATTTGGACGTTTTGAAGTGAGAGCAAAACTAAACTATGGTCCTGGCTCATGGCCGGCGCATTGGCTTTTGCCTCAAAATCTTGATGAGAATGGATGTGGATGGCCTTATAGTGGTGAAATCGACATCATGGAATCATGGGCAAATGGTGCAGAACATGTGGCCGGCACCCTTCATACTGGGCATTGTGATAAGCAGATCAAGCTGTCCAAAGGATTTACATGGAAAGCGAAAGAAAAGTTCTATCCAAGTCTCTCATTCTCAGAAAAAAAAGAAACCTTTTATAAGGATTACCATACATATGCCATCGAGTGGGATCGAGATAAAATTCGCTTTTTGGTTGATGATCATTATATCGGGCAAGTGAGTGCAGGAGACATGATCAAAAACAAAAAAACACCTCGTGGAGGGCTACCAGTCAATATTCCCAAAGGCCCCTTCTATTGGATCCTCAATACGACAATTTATAATGACACTGAAAATAAACTGGATGTGAATACCTTTAGCAAACAAGAACACATCATTGATTATGTTAAATCCTATAAAAAATGTACTGAAGAGGATCCTGCTTCAAAATGCTACCAACCAGAATACAAAAATACCGATGCACTCTGCCCCGGGATTAGAGAGTATTTGGGTGATTTTCAAGGCAAGAGCATGTGTGAAGCTTGGCCAAATATTCCCATCAGTGTCGCCAATTGTTTTAGTAAAGATGGCGTTCTAGATACGCAAAACAAGTTATGTTTGCAAAATGAAGGAAACTGGTACAAAGCAAGAACCTTAGGGCAGGCCTGTACAACACCAAGGGAGCATGTTGGGTGGAACTCTGGAAGACCAGTCTGCAAAGCTTTTCCTCACTTTAAAATTAAAAAATCTAAATGCAATGGTAATATTTGGGAAAGTTACTGTATTTGGGAAAAAGATGGTTGGTGGCGAGCGAGAGAACTTAAATAACGGGAAGAGCTGTGTTATTTGCTAAATTGTTTTTCTTTCAAACAATTCGATACTTCATCATTAGTGGAGGGGCATTTCTCATACTAAATAGATGGGGAAAGTCCCGCTTTAAAAAAAATCGCATTCAAGAAATACCCTTTTCACAAAAACAACTTTCTACTGAAATCAAGTACTCCCTAGTCACGCTCTTCATCTTCAGCGCATTTTTTTCAGTCATTCTAAATCCTTCATTGGGCCCCTATATCAAAATATATTCTGATTCAAACCACTATCCATTATGGTGGCCTCTCCTCTCCATCCCAATTCTTATCATCATTCACGACACTTATTTTTACTGGATGCATAGAACTCTACATCACCAGATATTCTATAATAAGTTTCACCGTACACACCACCTGTCTACGAATCCTACTCCCTTTGCTGCATTTTCATTTCATCCCATTGAAGCATTTCTTGAAACAATCTGGCTACTGCCTGTACTCATGGTTATCCCGGTACATAAATACTCTCTTATAACTTTTGCTTTTATCTCATTTCTTAATAACGTCAAAGGACACCTAGGCTTTGAATTTTCACTAGGGAAAGCAAAATTTTTAAATTCATCAACTCACCACAGTATGCATCATCGCTATTTTAAATCTAACTACGGTCTATACTTTTTATTTTGGGACCGACTTTGTAAAACAGAAGGGTCAACAAAATGAAGTTGCTTCTTATTCTCTTTCTCACCGTAATTTCAAACCTATCTCTTGCCCAAATATCAGATCTAAGAGGCCAAAGATACTGTGAAATTTTAATTGGAGAAGGCAAGCTTCTTAAAGGTATTCGTTTTGATGTCTACAACACCATCGGACTGAATTTATGTCCACAAGAAGAATGGATAAAACTTAGTGAGAAGAAAATTAAGAAAAAATGGGATGCTGACTTTGTGAAGCTTAATGGACCGAGGTTTTGGACCATGGATTCTATGAAAAGCTCTCTTTTAGATCCAACGATCGTAAGGTTTAATGGAATTGAAATGAGAAAGGCAGGAATTGTAGAGGTAGGATTCAGAGACATAATTGGTAAACGCTCGGTCTATAAAGAAAGAAAAGTGAGAAGAAATTCTATTTGGATTTTCAATTCTAATGAGCTTGTTTATGAATTAGTGTCACCTGATAATAAAGTCTATATTATGCAATCCTTCAGCACTGAAGTAAAAGATCTGACTTTGGAAAGCTTAAAAAATCTCAAGTCCCAACTGAAACTCCCAAAAGGTTGGACTTATCGTGCCCGTTTAATCACTGAAGAACTTAATGTTCCCATTCCACAAGGTCTTGCGACTGTGATTCAGGATGATTTTTACAACAGTTACACACTTATTGAGTAGACCCTCGTAATGCCATATTTTTTTGGCAATAGACGCACGTCCGTCCATGCGAAAAACCGCCTAACTGATTAGGATCCGTAGGGTCTCAAAAAGCCTTTAAGATCAATGACCTCAAAACCGATATGATGGAACCATGCAGATTCTGATTTTATTATTAGTCCTTATCGGTTTGAGCTCAGTCCATGCCCAGTCGGACTTGGAGCTCGTGAGGTCTTTTGGTAAGGCGCTTGAATCGACTCCAAGCATAGTTAACAAGAATGCTTCAAGAAAAAGTATTGCTCTTGATCAAATTTGGACTACTCCCAAAACAGGAGCGAAAACTAGACTCGCCAAATACTTAAATGGTGGGAATAAAGATAAATTTGATAATATGATCATTTATAATGCTCAAAAGTATGTTTCTCATTTTCTGATTGATGCGATTGAAACCAATAATATTCAACGAATAAAAGAAATCGCTGAACTCTATCTCATTCCTCTCAAATATCTAACTGAAAGCAATATGATAACATTTGCCTACCCGATCTTAAAAAATGGTGAGGAACCAGCAAGAAAAGAGTTACTTGCCAGTCGAAAATTTAAATTATGGGTTAGTGTAGAAGAAGACCGATTAAAGGATGATAAAACCCCTTACAAATCCGAAAACACCATATCTTCCTCTCAATTTCTCTATGCAGTCTCGGTCATCATTCATTACGCCATAAAAAACAAACTTGAGAATGATAAAACCTTCAAAGATTTTATTGAAAAATATTACTCACTCACAATGAAAGATCACTATTTACGCTGGATCTTTAGCCGAGAAATTCCAAATGGCTCATTCACTGTGAAAGGATGGAAATGCAACTCTGGAAACTTTAGTCATAATGAACATGTAAAAAATTTAACTCTCAAAAGATATGGAAAAGAGTATTTCAAAAATGTAGGTCAAAAAATTTTCAAAGATGTTGGGTACTGTAACGCTTATCAAGACAGAGATGGTTGGATAGCATTTGGACTTGCTCATTTAATGATGGCGAATCGCCTTAATCCTCGCATGATTCCGATTGATCCTGAAGACTATAAGAAACTTGAATTATATTTAAAGGACTCTTTAAATTTGTTCAATTCAAGATCTGAATATGAACAATTTGTCACTCCATCAGGAAGAACCGTTGATGTCATGGTTTTTGACAAAGGTGGCCTCTTTAATCATAGTGATCTTAAATATAGCGGTTACTATGAAGAAACATTTCCTGGCTGGGCCGATAAAGCAGGAGTAGAAGATGAGACGAAAAGAATTTCTGAGATTCCAGAACCGCCAGAACCTCCTAAAGTATCGTGGGACTTAAGTCATTCTCGAAGATTTGTAAATTTTTACTGGTCCTTTAAACTGATCACTTCTGAGCTAAAGATTGATTTTACGAATCAAAAAAAATATCCATCCCTTGAAAAATCAGCAACTGCTTATGCTAACAATCTCTTCTATAATGTCATTAGAAGATGGGATGACCATGAGGGATATGTTAATGGTAACGTTTATCTAACAAATTTTATCTGTGGTAATAATGGATGGTACAGGGTGAATTATAGCAAAAGACCAGGTTTTGGATACGCACCATCTAGTCTTAGTAAAAGCGCCGTTGAGGGAGGGCAAGCCTACTTTATCAGATATAATGAAAGACTTTATTCTCCACTGAAGGCATTGTTTAAACAATACATCACTCCAACGACATCAAAATCAAGTGATGAAAATGTGTTCGAAGAATTAAATTCAATTGCCTCTTTTCCTGAAAGGGATGGATTTTCTTCTGCCTTTCCAGCTGATTCTAAGAGTGATGAATTAAACTCATTTTGAAATTCGCTCAATTGCTGAATTAATAACTGCTGGCAATTCAGCGAAAAAATCTTTTTTACGAAATGAAAGTGAGGGTTTGTTATTCTTTTCAAGTCCAGCGAAGTAAGTCTTCAAACGACATATCGGCCCAGAAATTTTGTGCGACAAAACAAGATTCGCAAAAATAAAGCAAATGAGACCGACTCCCGCCCCAATAAGAGCATATTGCATGAATTCTGCCTCATAACGCTTAATAAAGGCAAAATAAGGGTGATTCCCATTAAATCCGGCCGTCTCCCCTAGCTCTTTAAAATTGGTGAAAGCTTTATGTGACACAAACAATTGGACTGCCGTCACTCCCAAAAAGATAAGGATATTCCAAAAAATAAGAGGTAGTTGAAATTTAGGATAGATAAGCAGATTTGTTCTTTTTTTCATGAGATCATTCTATCAAAGAAAATGAATCTATCAAATAATTCGACCAAAATTAATTAAAGCTTCTTGTTTTAAATGAAAAATCCTGAGAAAATTCCTGCTTATAATATAAAGAAGCTGATAATAAAAATTTTGCTAATACCTATTTTAATTTTTATTTCAGCAGGATAGAAATATATGCCCGAACTACCCGATTCATCCGGGAGTTCACTTAAATTTCAAGCAAATTACGTATTTGAGAATGAACACAAGACTTCGAGCGAGCTCGTCACTTCACATATTTTCACAAGATATCATGTCATTTAATGGAATCAGTCGGACTGGTCGGACCCAATTTATCCAAGATTGTTGAAGCTGAATCTGTCTCTCGTAGAATATGGAAACTCACCTGAGTGATGTTTTCTAACAGCATACCCAGGATACTT
>CANHJD010000081.1 GCA_947461145.1 Bacteriovoracaceae bacterium | reverse complement strand
TTGGACTTCTGACTTGGACGAGAGGAAATTTCTTGAGCGCTACATGCCTGCAAATTTTGAATTTGACCAAGTGAAGATGACTTTTGTCGTGAAATTCCTTGGAGCAAAAAATAAGCAAACTATCTACACGAATGGTGTTGTTGAGACTTTAGATAACAATACTTTTAAGATCTCTTACCCGGCCTATTATACGGCCTCAAGTATTTTTTATCACACTGTTCCTCAGGGTGCGACTTCTGAGCTTCGCTTCACGCTCAAATCTATTGATGGTCGAGACATTCCGGCAGTTGTTTATTTTTCAAAATCTTCTTGGAATACAAATCTGGAAAGATTAAAAGAAAAAACAACTGAAGTTTTTCATGAGCTTGAAAGTGACTACGGGGCATTTCCACATCCTTCAATTACCGTTCTACAAGCAGGCATGGGAGGAATGGAGTACTGTGGAGCAACCATGACAGACTTCTCAGCACTCGGACATGAGCTTTTCCATTCATACTTTGCTCGCGGAGTGATGCCTGCAAATGGTAATGCTGGATGGATCGATGAAGCCTTCGCCTCTTGGCGTGATGATGGTTATCAAACACTTTCAACTCTTTCTGGTTCAACTGGGATGTCTTCTCATCCTTACTATACAAGAATTACAGATACGGCCGCTTATTCATTTGGTGAGCGCTTTATGAGTTATCTAGATGGAAAACTTAAGACGAAGGGTGGCCTAAAAGTCTTTATGCGCCACATGGTTGATAAGCGCGTTTTCTCTCCTTTCCACATTGATGAGTTTATTAACGAGATGTCTGCTTTTTATGATGTGCCGTTAATGCCTGATTTTAAAAAATATACTTTTGGAAACGGTAACTCTTTTTCAGGTCAGCAAAAGATGAACAAGAAAATTCATCGCAAGATGACACCTGAAGAATTGAAGCTATTTCTTTAATTTATTTGATTTTAATTTGATGGCGCCTAACAAGGGCGCCATTCTCTTTATGTAAGCACTCGCCATCTGATCTTAGTTCAATAACAATTTTGACATTCTCACCTGGAACATTCGCCTTAGGTTTAAACGGTGATGCCATCGCAACAGCAGGGGAGCTAAGGTATTTCTCTACAAGCACATCAATGTCTTTTGGTTGAGGAATACGTTTTACTTCTCGACTTGAAATACTTGGATACATAACAGAGCTAGCTTTGTACTCTTCTTCATTAAGCTGTTCGTCTTCATCTGGTCGATAGTAATATTTTGGAACGTGCCCTAGGCCCAAAAAGTGTCCCATTTCATGGAGCACAACGGTTTTTAGATCATATCCATCATATTGGCCGTCGTCAGTGGAATCAAATTCAAAACCAGTCGCATAATTGACTAATATATCTGCATGTTCAATACCCACATATTCATTGGCTTCGCCGATGTTATGGCGTCTGCCGTAGATCTGGGTTATTGCTAAAGCAGCTTTTGAGACATCAGATGGCCAGGTAATGGCCTTATAAATGCCTAGAACGCCATCAGGGGAGTCGACGTCGTAAGAATTCTTCGTTGTTGAATCTACATTAAAAAATGTTTTTGTGTTGTTTACTGAGTCTGACCAAGCAAGGCCCATTTCTTTGATGGCATCAGTTTCATCTTCATTAAAGCTGGTTGAAATTTGAAGAGTTTTAGGAAAAACTTTTTTCTCCCAAATATAAGGAGCTTCAGGATTCACTGCCGAACCACTTTCGACAACTTGTCCACTGGGCGTGCAGGCCACTAAAAGAATGAATAAATTTAAGGGCAGCAACGATCTCATGAATCTCCCTGCAATTGAGCACGATCCCTGTGGGATTTATCGGCTCAAGAGCAGGGAAAATTAAGATCTATTTAATTGATTTTGCGTGATCTGCCATGAATTGATCTAAACCATTCTTAGTTAAAGGGTGATTAAATAACCCTTCTATTACCTTAAACGGCAGAGTTGCAGTATCTGCTCCCATCATGGCACACTCTTTAACGTGCTGAGAGTGGCGAAGAGAAGCCGCAAGGATCTTTGTCTCAAAGCCATAATTATTGAAAATTTGGCGAATCTCACCAATAAGTTCCATTCCGGTCTGGCCGACATCATCAAGCCGTCCAACAAAAGGTGAAACGTAAGTAGCCCCATTTTTAGCAGCTAGGAGTGCCTGATTGGCGGAGAAAATAAGTGTCACATTGGTTTTGATATTATTTTTAGAAAAGTACTTACAAGCAATCATCCCATCTTTAGTCATAGGGAGTTTTATCACTACATTCTTGTGAATTTTTGCAAGTTCGGATCCTTCCTTAATCATCCCCTCAGCATCTAGGGCAATGACTTCGGCAGAAATCGGACCATCTACGATATCCGCAATTTCACGAATGAGATCAGCATTCTTTTTTCCAGTTTTGGCCACAAGGCTTGGATTAGTTGTCACACCATCAACAAATCCCCAGGTGTAGGCCATCTTAATTTCATTTAAGTCACCAGTGTCGATAAAAAATTCCATATACTCTCCTAAAAACATCAGGTTTATTGATCTTGGTTTCCGAGCGATTTGAATTCATAATAAGTAGCATGAGAACATTTGGCCATATTGTTTACCTAGTATTTTTTCTGATGCTCTTGCCTGTGTCAGTGGTGAAGTCTGTCACTGTTGTTCCAAATTTTCCAGATCAAGGTGTTCTTGGAGCAGACAATCATGGATCGATTGACCCCAATGTAGATTATGAGCGCTTTAGTGGCCGCGTTTCTGACAAAGATGACTCCTCTCGTATTTTTAAAGTTGAAGTTGAAAACAACAACACAAAGTTTTTTAGGTCGGGGGATCTCGTCCTCTTTAAAGTGAACCTCAAAGAGGGGCGAAAATTCTGTCAGGCCCATGTTCGAAACGTGGAGGATTTTCACTTCACCATTTACGTCGAAAGTTTGGCGCCATGCTTTTCTAGTACAGAATATTTTCGTCGTGGGACAGTTTTAAATTTCTATTCAAAACAATTATCATCAAGGGTTTTTGAAGCTTCAAAATATCGTGAGCAGCTAATTGTCAGGAAGGAAGATTTTCTTAAACAACTTAATGATATCAATCATTTTATTTGGACGTTTGATCAGCAAAAAGTTAAAGCTGCTGCAGACTACGATGAAAGAATTAATGCTCTTCAAAGAGAAAAGCGCAAGGCGTTGGATGATCTTGTGACTTTAAAGCAGGAGCGACTCGTTCTTCAGAATGAGCTTATGAAAAAACTCAATGAACTTGATGAGTCCTTGCAATTTTATCGAGTTGAAAGGCAAGAGCTCATGACAGACCGTTGGAATATGGATCAGGACTCAGACCTGCCTTTAGGTCAAAGGCCTCAGGAAATAAAGAAAACCTATCGATAATTCCCTTCTTGCTAAACTTTTGTAGTAGTAATTGTGCGTCGCACATGAATGTTTATCAAGATAAAGTCATCTAAATTCTAGTATGATCTCAATTATAAAATGGAGACCTAGAATGGAACAAATTCTTAATAAGCAGAAGAATCTTACTTTTCACCCAGTCTACAAAACCTTTACTGGGCTTGAATCGATTCAGCACTTCATGAGATATCATGTTTTTGCAGTCTGGGATTTTATGAGTCTTCTGAAATCACTCCAGAGACATATCACTTGCGTTTCAGTTCCATGGACGCCCTCTTTTTATCCTTCAGAAATGGTGAGACTTGTGAATCAGATCGTAGTTGGAGAGGAGAGTGATCTTGATCAGGATGGAAAACCAGTTTCACATTTTGAATTATATTTAAGGGCAATGGAAGAAGTTGGGGCTTCCACCAAAGAAATTAGAGAATTTATTAAGACACTAGATCTGTCTAAAATTCCTGCTCCGGCACGTTCCTTTGTTTCCCATAATTTAAAAATTGCAGAGCATGGACATGTTGTTGAAGTCGCCGCAAGTTTCTTCTATGGCCGCGAGAAGCTTATTCCAGATATGTTTCAAACGATCGTTAACACTCTTAAAACAGAGAACATTCATGCTCCGACCTTGCTTTACTATCTTGAGCGTCATATCGAAGTCGATTCAGGTGAGCATGGCCCCTTGGCCATGAAGTGTCTTGATTATTTAACTGGTAATGATGAGACATTAAAGTCTATGGCCCTGAATGCTGGACAGGATGCTCTTGATAAGCGTCAGCAGCTTTGGGACGAAGTGCTTAGGACTTACGAGGCCTAAGCCAATTTTTATTTGATCAATCTTTTTACACTATCTGTAATAATTCTCATCTCTAATTGAGTCTCTAAGTTATCGTGTATGATTTCTAAAACATATTCATTTAACGATTGGGGACCATATGAAAATTTTTGCAGGATTACTTACTCTTATTCCAATGCTTTCCTTTGCCCAATCTTTTAAACTTCCGGATCCAATTCTAGGTGAGGAAATTTGTTTTACTAGAACCTATTCAGAAGCTCATTTAAAGGCCCACCCTAAGCAAAAAATAAGTGGAGTCGCTCTTTCTTACCAAAGATCTGAGGGCATTTTAAATACACTTATTGAAGTGAGAGATTTAAAAGGAAATATTTTATCCAATGGTGGAGTTCTTCTTTCGGCCGACGGTCAGCGAGCTCTTTCTTCAATATCGTCTTCAAGAATTGCTGCTCAGATGGATGGGGACAGTGGTCGAGTTGCAGTCTCCCAATCTCAGCAAGATTCTGACCAAATAAGACTCGAGGTTGTAGAGAATTTACTCCTTTTAGATCTTGAGCAGATTGGTGAAGATGGTTCTTCTCAAAACGAAATGGTAATAAAAAAAGGATCGGAAGATTCGATTATGATTCTAAATCGCATTCGAGTAAATGGCTCTATAAGTAAAAGTTGTTCACAAGTTTTAGAAGACGCAGTTGCGGAGTAAGTCTTCATAATTTCATAAACTTGGCCGGTGACGATTCATAATTGCCCGGCCTTATTTCTTTAAGTCTCTATGTTATAATACTTAGATGAGACGGACTTATAAAGTTCCCGTTATCTTCTTTTTCCTCCTTGTTACTTTTACACTTGATGAAAGACCTGATGGATTTCGTGGTCTGGCCAGTGCTTGGAATATCATTCCTTCGCGTTCTTTATCTGGGCTTCACTATATTTTTAAAGGCTACATTCATAATGAAAAAGAGGGCTCTGTTAAAGTCACTGGTCCAGTTATTGAAATAACTCTGGATGAAAAAGATAGCTCCAAAATTTATCCTGATGGCTTCACCCTTGAGATGGATGAAGAGGATTTTGAAGAAGAGCAATTTCTTGGGCAGTCAATTTTTCAGGCGAGGTCTGGGTCTGGGAGAACTGTAGGGACGGCCTTCTTGGTAGGGAAGGATCTCGTTTTAACAAATAGACATGTCCTAGGAGTCATTGCAAAGAATAGGAAGTGGTCTTGCGGAGTCTTTAGCATTCTTTTGAATCACAAGGATGAAAGAGTTGAATGCGAGAAGGTGAGATTCTGTAGCTCTCAATTTGATTACTGTGTTGTGCAAATGAAAAAAATGGCC
Source organism: Bacteriovoracaceae bacterium (assembly GCA_947461145.1). Taxonomy (GTDB): domain Bacteria; phylum Bdellovibrionota; class Bacteriovoracia; order Bacteriovoracales; family Bacteriovoracaceae; genus Peredibacter. Next base: position 5,550 of record CANHJD010000081.1, on the reverse strand, counting down.
AATGGCTTAAGTCTTGGATCCGAGATGCGTCCTCTGCGTCTTGCCCGAAGAATTCAATCTGGACCAAATATTCCATTGCTTCATATAGGAAATGCTGCTGGACTAGGACTTCAGGCTTCAAGGGGAGTAGGTTTGCGACTTTCTGGGGGAGAGTTTCATCACTATGTTCCGACACTCATTGGTTCTTCTGGGGCCCCACTCATAAATGAGCAAGGGCAGGTCGTGGGAATTAATTGGGGACATACGGGCAAGGAATTTGTAGATGATACTTCATTTAATAGAGGAGTTTTGTCGTCAACAATATTTTCAGAACTAAAAAAGACTCACCCCTATACTCTCAATGAAATTAAAAGTTTTAAGTCGTGGTCCAACAGAGAGAGAAAACATCGCAAGGTGAGTGTAGAGTCTCGCCGCAATTTCCGATAAAAACACTTTTTATACCTGCTTGTAATGTGTAAGAAATTAACAGAAGCCTAACATTCTTTCATTTAGATACCATTAACCATTATTAGAAAACCAACTTGGAAGGTTTTTTCAATTATTAAGGAGGATTCATGTCCCGTTTATCACTATTTGTGATTCTTGCGTTGATTAGTCTCGCGGCTTTCGCTCAAGAAGCCTCAGTTGAAGGATTTAACGACCGCTTCAATCTTGTAAGGAATGAAGAAGGTAAAGTTACAGTTATTAAGCTCAAAAGAGCGACTCGTTTTTTTACAATCAGACCTTTCATTGAGCAAATTAAAAATGATCTCCTTGGAGAGCAAGCAAAGCTTGCTAAGATGAGTGATTCAGATCTAGATGAAATGCTTTTAGAGATGGGTGTTAATGTTAACGCCGTTGATGAAGAAGGGAATTCTAGTCAGGCCCAGCATTTCAGAGATTCAGTTCGTAATGTTATTAATATCGATGTAGAAGCTTCGTTCACTGAACTTGATCAGAAAGACTTTTGGGAAGAGTTTCAGCGTCGTCTTAATGAAGCCCTTTTATTTCTTGATCCTTCAGTTGTTGCAAATCTTGAAGATTCAAGATTCTTCTATAAGAAAGCTGTGACTCATAAAGTGGTTGTTTGGGCCCTTGAGCAAGCAAAAAAACGCTTTTCGAATGTTCCGGTTCTTAATATCGCTAGCTTTGTCATCGTTCGTGTTCACGACATGATGCTTGAGCAGCGCCATTTTGCTCATAATATGCTTCTTCATTACTTTGAGACTGTTAAAGAAACAAAACTTGGTATGACTAAACTAGAAGTTGATCGTGCTGTTTCTTCAATCTATGAGTACCGTATTGACCCAACTAATATTTTCGAATCAAATAATGCTGCTGCTGACTGGGCAAATTACGGGATGAATCGTTTCTTCTCAATGGTTAGAACAGGAAATATGACTGTTAATGAATGGAAAGGTCCTTTTGCTCCTATGACTTTCAGTGATGTTAAAAAATTAAATTTTGGTTTCGCTTCAGTTACTCATGATGGCGTTCGTAAAATTTACCACTTAAATCACTCTGCTCATATGCTCTCTGGTAAACCAGCACTTGCTTATGATTATTCAAAACCACAACGCGTGAAACGCTTCAGAGCTCTTTTAAATATTGGGGGAGTTGCTCTTGGATTCTTGAAGATTCCTGCTGGAGTTAAGAACGCAGTTGATAATTTCATTAAGTCTCTTTATGTTCAGCAAGTTCGCACTGAGGGTGCTCTGATTGGATATTTTGAGTCTACTGGCGATACGGCGATGATGAAATCAATCTACGCTCAGAGATCAAATCTTTATATTGTTGAATAGTTTCTTTCTATCTGGCCACCCTTCGGGTGGCCTTTTTTTTGTCTATTTTTTGGTCAGTTGCCTATAATTTTCCATTCCAAAGTACTGTAATCCTCTTTGAGTTTGGCATTCCCTTTGCTTTAACAAGTTCATAAACTAACAGGGATTCATCAATTGAAAGCTTTAAAATTTGCGTTATTCTCACTAATTTTTATTTCATTTGCTAGTTATGCAAAAGATGTCATTGATGTTTCTTCAAAGGTTATTGATATAGGTCAGGTAACTGAAACTCTTGGTAACAGCACAAAAAGAATAGTCTTAAGACTTAACCCTGCCTCCCCTGAGGAGTTCAAGGTAAAGTTCTCTTATAAGTATAAATTTGTTTCCCGTGAACTTGATTCTGTCATTATTGGACCAGGTGGAATTGGTGGCTACACCACTAGAACAAATGTTGAATACTTTGATGGCAATGAAACCATTCGTTTTGATATTGCTGAGTCCACAGTTCCGCAAGGCGAGACACTTGAACTAGTTGTTGAAATCTCAAAACCAAATAAAAATACTCATGGAATTAAAGTGGTCGTAAGCCTCGCCGAAGGCAAGGGGAACTCCGTAGAAGGCGGCAAAAGATTGCTGGGCCTTCTAGGTCGCTCATATGAAATAAAAGCAGACTGTCCTTAGGCGACAGTGTTTTTTCTTATGGTTCCAAGGACGAGGATAGCAATTTGAATGGCAAAAAATGAAGCTAGGAAAACGGCTCCACCTTCTGAAAATCCATAAGAATGGAGTCCAGATGCCAGAATATAATTCACTCCAAACCATGCCATCATGACGGTCATAAAGGCCCCTGCGACCATCGGCACAAACCGTTTTGGTGGGATCCAAGAAGTGGATTTACCGTGAAGAATGGCCATATAGACTAAAAGAACAATAAGAGACCACGTTTCTTTTGGATCCCAGCCCCAAAATCTTCCCCAAGAGTAATCGGCCCAGACTCCACCGAGAATAATTCCCGCCGCTAGGAGAACAACTCCAAATTTTATGCAGGTATAAACGAGATCAACTCCGTAGCGATATTCAGCAGAGGAAATATTAAAAAACCTCGCCCGAATCATAAGGCCATTTGCAATAAGCCAAGAAAGGGCGAGTGCCGCATAAGAAAGAATGACTGTTGTTACATGGGTTGAGAGCCAAAAGTTATCCCTCAAAACTGGAACGAGTGGTGAAATTCCCGGGTCAAGCATACTGTTGGCAAATTTCATCATCATTAATGAAAGAACATTGAATGATAGGCCAGCAATAAGAAAAATAATTTCTTTTCTGTAGATTGTAATAATGCAGCTGATAATGAGTGCACCGAATCCCGAAAACATCACGGTCTCATACATATTTGTCACGGGAGCACGACCAGAGATCATGACCCTCATGATCATACCGGTAATCTGAAGTCCAATAGTGATGACCGTTAGAGAGACCCCTGCCCATTTATTTTTCAAGGCAACAAGAAGGATAATCGCCAAAAGAGAGACAAGCATTGCCCAGAGGAAAAAGTTAAATTTAAAATAAGTGAGTTCAAGTAAATAATCATCCCCACTTACTTTGATGTAGTTGTCTTTTGCCTCATCAAATAAGAAGTTTACTGGTTTATCAGATTTTAAACGAGCCTCGGAGACCTTCGTCTCACTTAAAAACTCTCCAAGAGAGATGAAGTTGACTTCATTGCCTTTAAGCTCAGGAACAGTCCAAAGTCTTGCCTGAATAATTGCCATGTAGGCATCGAGTCGTTGCTGAATTTTTGTGAGTTCTTTTTTATAGGAATTATTCTCTTTCAGCTTCATGAGTTCAGTTTTTAAAAGATCTGCCTTACTCATAAGCTCATTGACTGGAATAAAGTGCGCATTTTCGCTGATTCCAAGTAGTTTTTTTGCGTCTACATGATCAACACGAACATTGATGGGCAGCTCTAGTGGCATCCCAAACGCTTTAAGGGAGAGTTTGCAGAATGCTTCTGTCGCCGAAAGATCATCAACTTTAGATTCTCCAGTAATAAATTTTATCGTATCCGTTGCCAAAACATAAAGAGGCTTGATTCTTCCACCAGAGCGGGTCGGAAATGTTTCAAGATCTTTGGTGCAGAAATTCATCTGCCCCCAAGCGCTAAAAGAAAGGAGAATAGTTATGAATGTGACGAATTTACGCATTTTTGACTCCTGGTTTTGCCAAGTGCTTTCTTCTTAAAAAATAATGCCAAATTGACCCAAGAACAAGAAGAAGAGAGCCGAGATATTTCCATGGCCTTCCTGGATCGTAATTAACACTAAGAACACTTCCATAAGGACCCTGCTGGGTCTGAAAATAGGATGCTTGATAAAAAGTAAAACTATCATGTTTAAGAGGATGATTCATGTATATGTGATGTTTCTCTGAGCCATCATTTCCCTTAAAGAGAGTGACAAAACTTTCAAAACTGGCCGGATTACTGGTCCCTGGATCAGTATCCATTTTGAAACGATCCAGAACGAGCTCATATGGGAGAGTGATATATTTTTTCCCCAATTCAAACCTTATTCGCTCATCACCTTTATTAAAGGCCACTGGCTCAGAGGATTTTACCCAGAAGGTTTGGCCCTCAATTTCAACCTCAACTGCTTTAAGAGCGCCAGTAATAATTTGTGAATTCTCCTGAATCGGCTTCACATATACTGGTGACATTGTCGGATAGAAGTCAGTCTTGTGCTCAAGGAGTTTCACTCTAAACCCCATCCAAGGAAGTGCAACTTCTTGATTCATCTCTACAGGACTTCCATTCCAAGAATTTGATGACTTGTCAAAAAAGGCAACAAACTTGCCGAATAAAAATAGATGGGCAGATTTCTCAAAAAGCTTTTTACTAAAAATTCTAAAAGGAGAGTTTTCGTTAAGATCAAATTTATCATCTAAAGGTAAGGGAGACATTTCTGGAAGGAAGAGAACTTTGTTTCCTAAGAAATCCACCTCGGCCATCATCTTTCCAGTTACATTTTTCTTCTTTTTTATCTGATCTGGAGTTGGTGCCATGCAAGCAGAGGTTTCGCTGTTCCAGATAATGAGACCGTCTGGAGTATTTTTTAGAAAACACTCGGCTAAATTTGAGGGCATGTAATGCACATTCAGGGGACCGAGTTGTTGAGTGTTATTAAAATCCGACTCAGGGTGAAGACTGAATGTTATAAATTCCCCAAAATTGTCATTAAAAAGTCTGTAGCGTGAAGAAGACTGGGACTCGTCTTGAATCTTTACGGGAATCCAATTGAGTTCATCCTCAGCAGAGGGAAGAAAATTTTTAAGCTTTATCCCATCATACTCAAGATTAAGATTTTTAGCGCCGGCGACAAAAGGGAGCTCTACGGTTACTTCCTTGCCTTTTGAGGGAAATTGGATCTTGAACTCATCTTCGTTGAGTTGAATTTGTCGATTCGCTGCATTGGGTGCCAAGGTGAGTGTTCCATCTACACCAGATTGGTAAGTAATAAATGAGCCTAGAAAGATAGTAATGAGTCCGGCATGGATGACATAGAAACCATACAGATGCTTTTTTGGTGGCAGTCTTATAAGTGTGGCAAAAACAATTGAAAGAAACATGCAGAATTGAATCGCCATGAAAAAGAAGGACTTATAGATTAAGCGATTGGCGTATTCCGTGCCATGGTACGATTCCATAAAAGTGCCATAGCCGAGGCAGATTGCAAAAAGTGTGATGATAAATACGGCAAACTTCATGTTGCCAAAGAAAAGTTCAGTCTTGCGGTAG
>CANHJD010000080.1 GCA_947461145.1 Bacteriovoracaceae bacterium | reverse complement strand
GTAACTCGACCTTTGGAATCGACTGTCACTTTTGGATATGTTCCTGCAACGACACCTGTGGTTGTCAGAGTCGGGTTTGGATAAGAGCCAGTTAAATCCCCACCTGCAGCTCCTGTTGGAGCAGCACCAGAAACATTTAAAGTCGTGCCAGATAAACTAAAACCAGTTCCAAGAATTATTTCTTCCACCATACCGGCGGCTGCAGTCGCTCGTCCCAAGAGTCGATTACTCGCAGAAACGTTTTGAAGCTTACTATAACTGACTGCCCCTGAAGCGATGCTTGGCCCTGGGTAGCTCCCAGTAAGATCGCCATTGGCTGCAGACGTTGAACCAAGAAAAGATTCACAAACAACGGTACCATCTGAATTAACCGTTTTAATAGAGCTTCCAGCTGCGCAAGTTCCAGTCACTCGATTCTGCTTATTCATGATGCCATCATAATCAAGTCCACTAAGGACACCGGTTTTTCCACTCCCTGCAATGGGAAGAATAAGTTGATGATTTCCGCTTGAAGAAGACCAGCTTGGAACAATATTCACTGAAGAAAAATTGACTCCAAGAGTTTGAGTGCCAGTGGTTAATCCATTTAAGCTTGTTATCCCAGTGCCTCCATCATCAATTTCACAGCTAACAGTTCCATCAGTATTAATGGCCCGTATTGAGCTTCCAGCTGGGCAAGAAGAAACATTTAAAGTGATTATTGGGGTTGTGGTTCCAGTCACAACAACTCGACCCTCACCTGAGGAAATAGATGTCACACCTGAACCTGATCCAAGGTTCGTCCAAGTTGTGCCGTTGTGATATTTAAAAGTATTGGAAGTGGTTTCATAAACCAAAAGCCCTGTGGCCGGAGAGGAAATGGCCATCATTTGAGCGTTTGTCATTCGTGGAACAAGTAAACCTTTAGATGTGGAGTCTAGTTGAAGAAGTGTACTTGCCAAAGGGGAGGAGGTTCCAATTCCGATCTGTGAGCCAGAGTCAAAAATGGCTCCATCTACTAAAGAAGATCCATTCCAGCGAGGTATTAGGTTTGTATTTGTGGAAGCAACTTGAGGATCAGATTCAGAGGCCAGTCCATCATCTGTCTCACAAACCACCGTACCGTTTGCATTAATCGTTCTAATTGAGCTCCCCGTAGCACATCCAGAGGAAACTCTTTTTTGAATCAAACTTGTATCGACTTCTAAGGTTGGAATAGTACTTGTGCCAGCAATTAATAAAGATCCATCTGGAGATGAAACTGCTACTATACCATTGGTCCCTGTCAAGTCGCTAGTGCAGCTCCAAGAGCCGGAAACCTTTTTTAAAATTTCCCCATTAGCACAAGCAGTATTGTCCATTTTTGCTAAAGTAATTGCATTGTTTGCAATTTTCGTTGCGGTAATACCACCATCTTTTAATCTTAAGAGGTCTCCGTTTATTTCTAATGTAGAGTTATCCGTATTAACATTTAGGACAATGCTTGAGCCAGTACCACTATTGGAGAGTCCATTGCCTGCAGTAATAGTAAGATTACTTACTGGCTGACAAATAAAATTTCCACTCCCATTTATTGTCAAAAATTCGTTTGCAGCACAAGTTGTAGGGCTTCCCTTCAACATACTTCCAACTAAGCTCCCAGAAGATACAGTTGACTGAATAGCATAAAGAGCAAAGGGTGATGGAGCCATGGATTGCTGAGGGTAGTTTGTGATACCATCACTCACACTTATAAGAGGCGTATTCCCAGCACTTACAATATTTTGAATCGTCGTAATGAAATTGGCACCGGAGACACTACAGTTGGCCGGTGAGAAATCAACTTGGACGTTGAAAACACCGTTATCTAAGCTTACGCCATTAATAGTCTTACTGCATAGATATGTTCCAGGAGCATCTGAGCTCGCGATTCTAAAAGTGAGATTTACAGTACCCGTTTTCGGTAAGCCGAAAACATCAGAGAGTCGGCCTCCATAGTGGAAAGCGTTCGCCATAAGCGAACTACTGATTGAAATAAATAGAATTGTCAAAAATACTTTTTTAAACATTTTTTTAATTCGTTATATTTATAAAATCCGTTTGAATAATATTATCCCCAACTTGACCTGTTCCACTTCCGGACACAGAACCAAGATTAAAATGGCCGTATGCTTTAATGCCTCCCTGAAATATGTGGGCACCATGTGTATTGGGAGGAGTTTGATGATTGCTATTTAAAAAAATCTGCCCAACAGAAAAATCCATAAGTTCAACTTGATTTGAAAGACATCCATACTTAATTTGTCCAGAAGGATCAGTATATTGTAGGAAAGAGATAATGGTATTCTCCCCGTAATCGAGGCCATTTTGAAAAGATAAGGGAATGAGAGTCGAATCATTTTGATCTAGTGATTCTGTTGTTTCAGTTAAATTGCCTGCAGGTGATCTCATGCCATTGTTTGTCAGCGAATAGCCAGAGTCTTCCGCAAGTGTCTTGCAATTTGTGGAAAGGGTATTTGGGTTTGTGTTTCCCAAATTGTAAGCAAAAAAATCGTAACCTGATTTACCAAAGGCGGTCGATGAATATGCATTCATTTTATAAACCTGATTGGTTTGGACTCGCTTCGGAATTACTGTTGGGGCAAAGATGAGAGGGATTTCTGAGTCATCAATAGTATAAGTAGCGTGTTGAACACCTATCGCCTTACCATTTTTTGTCCCATAAAATGAAAGGCAGTAGTCTCCGTTTTGAGATCCCACTGGAAAGGCTGCACCAGAAAAAGTTGTTCCAAATTCAACAGGATCAAGGCAACTTCCTTGATTAACCGTATAATAGATTTCTGTGCAAGTACCAGAGAACGTAATGTTTGGGTTTATTACATAGTCACCTGCCGTAGGTGAAGGCGAAAGCGTGCAAGTGTTCGTTGAGGATGAGCTTCCGTGATTTGTAGTTGGAGTAGTTGTATTACCTGAACTTGAAGTCGCTGAGCTTCCACCGCCTGGAAGAGAACTATTGAAGCCTACGTTACTAAAAGTTATTGGGGCACCTAGGGTAGGTGCAGAGGAAGTGGGCAACCCATTATTAACTTGGGAAGTATGATGAGATGAGATCTTATCTTGTTGATCACCTTTTTTATTTTTCGATCTATGTGTTCCCATTTGTTCATTTGAAAGATTGGGCTCAAATGACTCTGATGGAATCTCAGATTCTAAAGATGCTGTCTCTAAGGATGGAAAAATTTCTGGGTCTTTAGTCTTTTGATTTTCAATACTTTCATTTGTGCTGGCAATTGAGCGCTCAATTGGTGATCTTACAATTTCGTTTACTGAAACATCCTTAGAATTTAGTTTTTTCTGGGAAAGAAATTTCTTGGTAAAATTACTTTTTGAGGTGGTCTCTTCTTTAGTAATAGGTTCTTGATTGAATTCTTTTTCAAAATGAAAAATTAAAAAGAGTATCAACGCTGGGATGATGATTTGAGGATTCTCAAAAATTATTCTAAAAAGCCGATACATCGGACGCCTCACAAAAGGCCAAATCTGGCCTATTTGATACAATCCTTTTCGGTTATCCTCCATCGTAACATTAAAGAGATTTCGTAGAATTAGCTTAGGTCAAACTATGGTTTTACAGGATGTTAACCACCTCCTTAACTCTCATCTTTATCAAGTCTTATCCTTTAAATGCCAAGTAAAGTACTCAGGAAGTGATTTTCAAAGATTAATGGTTTGGTTTTACTAAATTTTTGGTCCACTAAAAGTCTGTGTGTCTTGTCGTTTAATTGTAATTTAGTAAAGCAGTACTGGTCTTGATTTGTCAGCAATTGTCATGTTTAAAATTCTCACTCATCTGATCAAGTTTTAGTTGTTTTAAATTCTGAAATCAGTTCAAATTAAGATAGATATTAATTTAAAGGTGAGAAAAATTTTATTTGATGACATAAAGTTATTCAAAACTTATGAAATTTATCCACTCTTTTTCACACAAGGAGATTTGAAAGTGAAAAAACTGATTCAATTTGTAACTGCTTCTGTCCTTCTTATTGCGGTTGCTCAAAAAGCAAATGCATCAATTTTAATCGAGCCAGTAGTTGGTTATACACTGTCTTCAAATTTTGTAAGTGATAAGGCAGATTTGGATGCTAATGGAACAGGTCTTTCTTATGGTGGGAGACTGGGCTGGCAAAATCTTGGACTTCAAGTAGGTTTGGATTATTTAAGCAGCAGTATTGATCTTGATGACAAAGATGTAAAAGACCCTTTGGCCATGTCGGAATTTGCCGCTTTTGTTGGATATGAATTTCCGCTTTTTTTGAGAGCTTATGCAGGATACATCTTTTCTGCAACTGCTGAGACTAAAGCGACGAACGGTACAAAAGCAGAATTCTCAGAAGGCTCCGGCATGAAGGCGGGTTTAGGATTTTCTCTTCTTGCAATGTTAGATGTTAATCTGGAGTACCGCAAAGGCTCTTTTGGTGAACTTGCTTATAACGGAACTGATTCAGGATTTGAAACAGATTATTCAGCTTATATGTTAAGCTTTTCTCTTCCTTTCAATATTTAATTCAAGTTTCAGAGAGGGTCCTTCGGGGCCCTCTCTAATTTTAATTGTAGCTCTAGGAGAGCGTAATAAATATTGTCGGTTCTTTACTTAGTGAAAAGTTAAAATCTTTATTTATTTCTTTAAGCCTAGTGTCCTCTAAATCGAGATCATTCTCATCAATATATTTTCTGACCATAGCAATGCTGTGTGAGCTACCTTTAGAGGTACAAGTTATTATAGACGGTTCTACTTGGACCTGGTATCCATTTAAAGAGACTTCAAACTCTTCTTCTTTTTGAGTTGAAAATAAAAGCAAAAAATCTACGATTTCTAGCAAAGACTTAATTTTCTTGGTTTCGATGTCTGATTGAAAGTTATTGATAAAATCCGCACTTGGTAATTCCATAGAAAACTTTTGGTGAAAGAATTCCATCATTTCCTTAGATACGGGATGGGTTTGATAAGATTCATTGGAGTAGTAATATATATTCTTATCATTAAGATAAAAAAAGAAATACGGAATATCACCTTTTCCTAATTGCTTGAATTCTTCTTCGAAGAGTCTGTAATTCTCGCTAGGTCTTGCTAATAAATTAGCATAAAGGTAGGTGTCTCTGAAAATAACTCTTATCGGTGTTGTTAAAAATGAGTTTGAGTTATAAATTTTTTTAATTAATGGCCCTTCTAATGATTTAAGTAAATCTAAACTAAAAATAAACCTATTTGCAAAACTAGCTATCTCGTCAGGACTTATTGAAGTTACCCCTTGAAATATCTTGCTTGCTCCAGAGCACTGGTAAAGCATGTTTCGGTTAGGTATTAACCCTGTTGCACTTAAATTCTGCAAATTAAAAAAAACAGTTTCGCAGTCAATTACAGTTAATCCTTGGTCTGTTAGAAAAAGGTTCTCCACGTTTAAATCCATAAGGCCAAAATATAAAGAGTAAGCACAAAGATCAAAAAATTCGAAGAGGTGAGTCTTACTAATTGGTAAATCTATTTTTTTTTCATTTAAAATTCTTTGAAGGCTCTCTCTATTATCAATCTTGACTGACTCAAGTTGAAAAAAGTTTGAAAAATAAGGATGATGGGGTTTTAAGCAATCTAGAATGGGACTTTGCTTGTCAAAAAATAAATGCTCCCAGAGGATGGATCTTGGTTTCAAGAGTAATTTTCCAAAATTAGGATCAAAAATCGGCTTAACATATCTTCCAAAATTATGTTTGTCACCCAGCTGGTTATTAATGTCTTCATTGTTTTTCATAAAATAAATTTTACCCTATGTTAAAAAAGATGGAAATGATTTAAGTTAAGGTTTTTCGTCGGGGACATATCCCTGTTTGGAGATTCAAAGTTGTTTTGAATATTTTTCTTGAGTGGAAAAAAGTTTTAAGGTGTCATCTTCTCTTGTTAGGACAAAATAGAGATATCCCGTCAGTCCACTCAAAAATGTTAAGTCGTCATTACTTTCTAAATAGCTTTTTAGATCAAGTTGGATATCGAGATTTTTAATTTGCTCGTTTGGAAAAAATTCTGCAAGTCCTGAGAAGCCACAGCAATAGGTAAAGTTTTTAGTTATATCCTTCGCTAACGCCGACTGAATGAAGCTAATATCTTTCGAATTATTCTTAGGATCCAATAGTCTCCTTGTGAGTGTTTGACCAATTTTCCCAACACATAATGCATTTTTTATTATCCAGTCATCATTTTGAGAATTTGGATTCGCAGTGTTCGATTTATTTTTTAACAGCTCATCTTCCAATGCAATGACTCTTTTACCTAACTCCGAAATATCTGAATCCTTTTTCTCTTTGCTGAGCAAAAGTAAAGCATATGAAATACCTGAAAGACCCCAGGCGAATCCGATTGATCGTTCTTTTGGATTATCGATTTTATTTTCTAAGAGAGCTTCACTAAAAGTTATTAACTTAGTAGCTAAATGTGACAAGAATTCCTCAGTTTTCTCCGACGTCACCGAACTTATCATGCCGTTGAATCTTTGAGGGAAAAGGTAGCAGTAAATTAGTCCTGCGGTTCCACCATAAAAAGAATTATTAATATGTTCTAAGCTAGTCTCTAAGTAAATCTCAGATAGGCAATTAATGTAATTATTAAGTATGGAGTCATTTTCAGTTCTTAATGAATATAAAGTTAAAAATGGTATTGCCCCCGCAGCTCCAGCAGCAAAACCGTGGCTAAAGGGGTTTAATTTAAAATTATCAGTTGTTGAAGCGTTTTGGAGATAACAAACGAGATTGTTTGCATATTGATAGTTAAAATTTTGAATCTTTTTATTATTTTGTGATTTTAGGAGTAATTCCAAACAGTATGATAAACCACTCACTCCCATACCCAGGGAAAAATTTTGTACAAAAAAACTTCCCTGGGTATGGGGGGTTAACTGTAATACGTGATTCTCATCGAGAATAAATCTTTCTATTATTTCATCGATGATGTTTTGACTTATCAAAAATAATCCAATCTATGCTTATGGATAAAGACCATTATAAATCATCGCTCCAGCTCCACATCCTCCAGCGCTTAAACCAAAGCTTCCAACAACAGCAACCAAGGAAGCACATCCAATAATTGCTAGCCCAATCCTAACACCACCTTTGAGGGCTTCCATTTCTTTCGCAGTTAGCTTAATGGCGACACTGTCTGGATCAGTCATGAGTTTTACAAAATCTTGTTCAGAAGTTGTCTTGGCAAGCTTGATAAAAGCATTTACAGATTTTGCATCAATTGAGGCAAACATATCTTTATGCTCTTTTGGAAGTTTCTCGCTAATTTTCTTGGAAACTTCCTTGGAAAGATTTGGTATCTCAGTAATCTTTCCATCTCTAATCAAATGATAAATTTCAAGTGCTTGTTGATTGTAATTTGATGCTTGTTGCATAACGTTCTCCTTATGATTCCTTTTAGGTCACATTAATCCTTACATCTCTTAATTATCGGATATTCCCTTAGATTTCATAGACTATTTTATCTAATCCCATTAATTCAACAACTTCTGAAGCTTTTCCTTGTTTATATCCCTGACAAAAAAACTTTGCAAATTGGCATCTCTCAAGGACAAAGTTGATTTTTTTAACCTATGAGTTTTTTTTCCAGATTTTTGAAAACTTATATTTATCTATACCTCTTACAGTTGCGAGTGCTGGAAGGGGGTGGAAGATTTTTACTTTTGGAATTGTATATCTAAAGCATAAGGCCGCACGCCTCGTTGACCCATTATTTGCATCGGACCGATGAAGAAGATTTTCATTGAAAACAATGAATTGTCCTCTTTTTCTTTTTATTTGTAGAACATTCTCCTTCAAGGCTAAAGGGATATCTTTTACCTCAAAATTAAATTTTGATCCTATTTCTAGGCTGTGATTAAAGTGTCTTAGATGTGTCTTTGGGATAATTTGCAATCCGCCATTGGATTCATCTATATCATCTAGTGCTATCCAGACACTTGCAGTAATCTGAGGTGTTAATTCCCAAAACGCATTATCTTGATGCCATGATATTTCTGATTCAGGAGAATGAGCTTTTTTTAAAAAGAGAACTGATCTCCAAATATTTATTTCTTTTCCAAGAATAATACTGAGATATTTTGTAATGGCCGGATCATTACAAAGATTAAAAACGGTATTTGAACGTATATGCCAATTGTGAATATCAATTTCTGATTTCGCTAATTGCGCGTTCATAAATTTAATAACTTTTTCTATTTTACTTTTGCTCAAAAAATCATCAGGAAGAATGAAACCCTGATCATACCACTTACTGAGAATGTCAGATTGCTTTTGTTTCATTTTTTGAAAGTAAATACTCAAAAGAGTTTGTTTTTCGAATATAAAAAATTGGGAGCAATTTATAAGTATTTTGCCCTAGGAAAATCTAAAGATCTTCCTAGGGCAAAATGAATTAAACGCTTATTTATGGATATAAACCATTATAGATCATGCCACCCGCAGCACAGCCACCGGCGCTTAATCCAAAGCTTCCGATAACCGCAATCATCGAGGCGCATCCAATGATAGCTAGTCCGATCCTAGCACCACCCTTGAGCGCTTCCATTTCCTTCGCTGTTAGCTTAACTGCAACGTTATCTGGATCTGTCATGATTGTTACAAAATCTTGCTCAGAAGTTGTTTTTGCAAGCTTGATGAAAGCATTTACAGCTTTAGCATCAATTGAAGCAAATAGTTCTTTCTGCTCTTTTGGAAGTTTTTCGCTAATTTTCTTTGATACATCTTTTGAAAGATTTGGAATCTCAGTAATCTTTCCTGATCTTACCATGTGATAAATTTCTAGGGCCTGTTGGTTAAAATTTGCAGCTTGTTGCATAACGTACTCCTTAATATTTACTTTAGGTCACAAACTAGACCTAATATTTTCTAATTATCGGGTATTCCAAAAGAATTCATAGACTATTTTACCAAATTACATTAATTCAACACCTTGCGATTTTTTTCTAGTTGATATCTCTGACAAAAAAACTTTGCATACTGGGGTTGCTCAAGGGGCAGGGTTGAGTACTTTGAACTAAAAAAGGCATTTTCAAGATTTTTTTGAAAACTTATAGGTATCATTTCCTTTTACTATAAAGAAAATGATCTGCCGATTTGCGGGCATGACTAAAATTGAATTATATTTTTTTGAAGAATATCATCTGCTAAAACCCTACCCTAGGATTTTATGGAATTTCCTAGGGTAGGTTGAGTGTTATAGGTATTAATTAAGGATATACACCATTATAGATCATGGCTCCCGCAGCACAGCCACCGGCGCTTAATCCAATACTTCCGATAACCGCAATCATTGAGGCGCATCCAATGATAGCTAGTCCGATCCTAGCACCACCCTTGAGCGCTTCCATTTCCTTCGCTGTTAGCTTAACTGCTACGCTATCTGGATCTGTCATGATTGTTACAAAATCTTGCTCAGAAGTTGTTTTAGCAAGCTTAATGAAAGCATTTACAGCTTTAGCATCAATTGATCCAAACAGTTCCTTCTGCTCTTTTGGTAGTTTTTCGCTAATTTTTTTTGATACATCTTTTGAAAGATTTGGAATCTCAGTAATCTTTCCTGATCTTACCATGTGATAAATTTCTAGGGCCTGTTGGTTAAAATTTGCAGCTTGTTGCATAACGTACTCCTTAATATTTTAGGTCACAAACTAGACCTAATATTTTTTAATTATCGGGCATTAATCAGAAAATCATAAAAGATTTCTACGGGATCAGTAAATTCAGCTATGTGGCCTCCTCTAAGGCAAATGAAGTGGCAAAAATTTCTGCCTTTGTCCTAGGGTAAATAAGAGATGAAGCCTAATTGTGAATTGAGCTTCAGAAAAGTCTTACATAACTCTTTTACTGTTCTTTTTATTTTTACGATCTTTTAAGGGAATTTTATAACCACCTTGTACAATAAACTGAATGGAGCCAATTGGTGTATGGCTTAGTACCTCGCCTTGAGACTGAACAAGAGCATTATTGATCTTGATATATGTTCCCCTTACAACTGGTTCAATAAAAAAGTTTTTATAACCTAGTTGAACCTTCGCCTCAGCATGAGCACCAATTCCTGCAATATGAAATTGATTATCTACTCCTTGCCAGTTCCACCAACTATCTTGATGGTACTTTACGGTAGTCTGCGGAACCATAATTCCAGCACCTGCGCCAAGACCTGTATCGATAGTAAAGTCTCCATTTCTTGAAGTGTAGAGATTGTTTTTGTAGATGGCACCTGCATGTACATAGTTGTAGCCATTGGTATGCTCAAAGCTCAGCCAGCGCATATCACCCGTCTGCTTGACCTGATCAAATGTTAGACCTGTGAGAAGGGCAGGATCTCCACTCGCATCGGGGACAAAGACTGTATGGTTGTAATCACCAGTTACTTCGTATTTAAGTTGATTATCAAAGACCCATTTCATGTGATCAAGCCCAGCGACAATGTCCCAGTGATCATTTACTTGGTAACCAATTCTTAAGTTGTATTGAGGGATGGGAATGCGACTGGGAATTACATAGTCAAGAATGTCCTTTGATTGACGGTCACGTCCTACGGCATCGTGAACGGTAAAGGTTCCATCGGCCGTTTTAAAAGTAGCGTCCGATTTTGAGTGAAAGCCCCGATTATAACCCCAAGAAAAATAGATCATTCGTTTTTTGGGAGGGTCAATTTTAAATACATTTCCTACATCTTGAGTAAGGCTAAGGAGTGGGCTCTTATGCTGCGGAAAACAAAGGAGTGATTCTTCAGTAGAGGCAATTGCCGCTGGTTCTCCAGATAGAATCACAGGTTCATCTTCAATGATAACCTCAACATCAACTAGTTCGAGTTCCTCTTTGGTAATTTGATTTTCAGCACTCTTCAGCAGATGATTTTTTGAAAGCTCCGAGAGCTGGTCAATTTTCTCATCACTCAAGTTTTGTTCGGCCAATTTTTCATAGGGGATTGTTTGAGCAGATAGGAGTGTTGAAGATAGTATTATGAAGATTGAAAACAGATTTTTCATATCTGACAGTATCGGTAGGGTTCGAGGCAAACTTAACTAAACTGACTAATGGCCTATTAATATTAGGTGTTTAGACGGGGTCGTCTTGGATCAGACCAGGATCCTCTTTTCTCGTTCCGTGCTCATTATGGTGATAATTGTTCTGTTCGTCCACGCCTTTAGTTTTTGGAGTGTGATACTGACCTTCAAGTTTGGCCGCAAATTCAATTAGAACATAGTCCTCATTAAATTTATGCTTAGGTTTTGTACATCCACCAAGAATGCTT
>CANHJD010000079.1 GCA_947461145.1 Bacteriovoracaceae bacterium | reverse complement strand
ATGATTTATGCTGTCTCTCTGTATGGTGGGGCATCTGAAGGGTTTGCCCAGCTTTTTAATTCATTGACTGTTTTCTTTGCTCTACCGGTTCTCACTTACTGCTCCTATCCATTTTATAAGAACGCTTGGAGCGCAATAAAAAATAAGACACTATCGATAGATATTCCCATTTCTATTGCCCTCGTTGTTGGGGGAGTTATGGGTCTCTATAATTTAGCGATTGGGGTACCGGAGAATTATTTCGATTCTTTAACGGCATTGGTCTTTCTGCTTCTTCTGTCTCGCTATTTTTTACAAAAAATTCAGGAGAAAGGTCTTACACCTCAGGACCTACATTATTTCTATCAGTCCGAGAGTGTTTTAAAATTAAACCCTGAAAAGGCTGATGAGTTTATTGAGGTTCATCCGAAATTCATTAAAAAAGATGATCATTTAAAAATTCGTCCAACTGAATTTATTCCCGCTGATGGAGTTGTGCTTCAAGGTATTTCTAATGTAAATAATTCCCTTCTTACTGGTGAATCTTACCCTGTAAGAGTGAATCCCGGTGATAAGGTTTTTTCGGGCACTCAAAATCTTAATCAGGAGCTTTTAATTAGGGTAGAATCTACTCAAGATTCAACTCGTTTGGGCCAAATTTTAAAAAATGTTGAAAATGGTTGGTCCCATAAATCTAAAATTGTCGATACGGCCAGCAAAGTCTCAAAATATTTTACTCTAGCAGTCTTTTTTCTATCAGCTTTTCTTTTCTTCTTTTTACTGCACAAAGGTGATTCGACGTTTGCACTTGAACAGGCGATTACTTTACTTATAGTGACTTGCCCTTGCGCCCTTGCTCTGGCGATTCCTTTAACATTTACTCGTGCCCTCTCAAAAGCTTCCGAGCAGGGGATTATTATTAAAAGTGACGAAGTGATTGAAAAACTCGCCAAGGTAGAGACCATCTTTTTGGATAAAACGGGGACTCTCACTCATGGTAAATTAAAAATTTCATCTTTTATAATTCATCACGATCCAGTTTTTCCGGCAGAAGATCTCATTTATACACTCGAGCATTATTCAAAACACCCAGTTGCCTTAGCACTTTTGGATTATGTGAAAAATAAAAATCCTAATCTGTTATTTATGAACGATTATAAGGAAGTTATAGGAGTGGGAGTTTCAGGAATTATCGAGTCGCACATCTATGAAATTAATCGTGCCGGTATTTTTGAAAATGGTCATTTAATGATTAGTTATACAGTGGAAGATACGATTAGATCCGATAGCCAAAAGGCGTTAAAAGATATTTCAAATCATCATCTAAAAATAAAAATTTTGTCTGGTGATAAATCTAATGTTGTGAAAAAAATTAGCAGTGCTGTAGGACTAGGTAATGATGTTGCTATTTCGGAGCTAAGTCCAGAGCAAAAATCTCAATTAATTAAGCTCACACCTCACTCCATGATGGTGGGTGATGGTGCAAATGATGCTATCGCACTATCCCAGGCAGATGTAGGGGTTGCTGTGTTGGGTGCTATGGATATTTCACTTCGAGCTGCTGACGTCTATTTAACGACTCCTGGTCTTGTTCCTGTTGATAAACTCCTTACCTTGTCCAAAGAGACCATGAAAGTGATTCGTCGTAATTTGATACTTTCACTTACCTATAATTCGCTTTCTGTCGCTGCTGTTTTCACTGGGATAATTAATCCTTTAGTTGCTGCCATTATTATGCCTCTAAGTTCTTTAACCGTTCTTATCTCAACTATTGTCGGAACAAAAAAATTGAGGAATCTATGGAAATAATTGTCGTCCTTCTTCCACTTGCTTTGCTACTTGGAGCCTTTTTTATTTTTGCCTTCATTTGGTCGGCCAAGAAGGGACAATACGATGATCTCGAAACACCACGCTTTAGAATGCTATTAGATGATCAAATATTATCAAAACCAACTTCTCACAAAAGAAAGGATGTCCAATGAGTTCGATTCACTCAAGTGGGTCTTCACAAAATCGAAGGCTCGAAACATTTTCTTATGACGATCAGATCGTCCGATGGTTCACTATCGCCACTGTTATTTGGGGCGCTGTCGCTCTTCTTTTGGGTGTAGTTATTGCATTCCAATTAGCAGATTGGAGGCTAAACCTCGGTTTACCATGGACGACATTTGGAAGACTTCGTCCACTTCATACGAATGCCGCCATATTTGCTTTTTGTGGTAACGCAATTTTTGCAGGCATTTACTACTCTCATCAACGCCTCCTTAAGGCGCGTTTGTTTAACGACACACTTTCAAGGATTCATTTTTGGGGATGGCAGTTAATTATAATTTCAGCAGCACTGACTCTTCCTTTCGGTATAACTACAGGTAAGGAATACGCTGAACTTGAATGGCCGATTGATATTTTAATTACACTTATTTGGGTTGTTTTTGCTGTCAATTTTTTTGGTACAATTGTTAGAAGACGAGAGCGTCATATCTACGTTGCGATTTGGTTTTATATTGCAACTATTATTACTGTCGCAGTCCTTCATATTGTTAATTCCATGGAGCTGCCAGTAAGTTTTCTAAAGTCATATTCACTTTATGCGGGTGTGCAAGATGCTCTGGTTCAATGGTGGTACGGGCACAATGCGGTTGCATTCTTTTTAACAACTCCTTTTTTAGGCCTAATGTATTACTTCATTCCTAAGGCCGCAAATCGTCCAGTTTACTCTTACCGACTTTCAATTATCCATTTTTGGTCTTTAGTATTTATTTATATTTGGGCCGGTCCCCATCATCTTCTTTATACCACTTTGCCTGAGTGGGCCCAAACGCTTGGGATGATTTTCTCCGTTGCCCTTTGGATGCCAAGTTGGGGAGGGATGATTAACGGACTTATGACTCTTCGTGGAGTCTGGAATAAAGTGCGAAGTGAGCCAGGTCTTCGCTTTATGGCGACCTCTTTGACCTTCTATGGTATGTCGACTTTTGAAGGGCCTCTTCTTTCTATTAAATCAGTCAATGCAATTGCGCACTTTACAGACTGGATTCCTGGTCATGTTCACTCCGGTACTATCGGTTGGAACTACATGCTAATTTCTGGGATACTTTTTTATCTTGTTCCTAAGCTTTGGAACACGGAGCTTTTCTCTAAGAAACTTGCGAATATTCAATTTTGGCTATCAACTATCGGTCTTGTTTTTTACATTATTTCAATGTGGGTTGCTGGTGTTACGCAGTCACTTATGTGGAGAGCAATGGACAGTTCAGGCAAGCTAATTTATCCGAACTTTGTTGAGACTGTTATAAAGATTGTTCCTATGTATTGGGTTCGTGCAATTGGTGGAACTCTCGTTCTCATTTCTTTTTTAATCATGGTTTATAATCTGTATAAAACAGCTAAGAAAGGTAAAGTCGAGAAAGCAGAAGTTTTCGAGGCCTATGCTCTTGATGAATCTTCAATTGAGCATGATGCCAGCTCTCATAGAAAACTTGAGGGATGGCCAATGATTTTCGCCGTTCTGTCTCTTATTGCTATTCTCGTTGGGTCTGCAATTGAAATAGTGCCTTCTCTTCTTTCCAGTAAGTACGTTGTGAAAATTGAAGCGATAAGGCCATATACTCCACTTGAGCTCATTGGGCGCGACATTTATATTCGTGAAGGTTGTTACCTTTGCCACTCTCAAACGGTTCGTCCAATGACCCACGAGGTCCTTCGTTACGGTAAAGCTTCTGATGCAGCTGAATTCGTTTATGACCATCCTTTTCAATGGGGCTCAAAGAGAACTGGTCCAGATCTTGCTCGCGTAGGTGGAAAGTATCCTGATATGTGGCACTATCGTCACTTCTATGAACCTAGAGAGGTTACAGCTGGATCAATCATGCCTCGTTACACTTGGTTGTTTGATAATAAAATTGACTATAACACCCTTGTTAAAAAAATGAGTGTCATGCAATCCCTTGGGGTCCCTTATTCTCAACAGGAAGTTGAGGGAAGTGTAGCGAACGCTCAGGCCCAGGCGACTACAATTGCCAATGGTCTCATAGAAAGTGGTATCCCTGCCAAAATCGTTGAGAAAGAGATTGTTGCTCTCATTGCTTATATGCAGCGTTTGGGTGTTGATTATTCATCCGTGGAGGCAAAATGAAGCAAGCAGTTTTAAGTCAGTTTGATCTGCCATGGATTCCAGTAACAGGTTTGGTTCTGTTTGTCGTTTGTTTTGCCATTTACACCTATTGGACTTTTAAAAAGGAAAATAAACAGAACTATCAAGAAGCATCATTAATACCGCTTGAAGAGCCTAGAAGCATTTCAAGTCGGGGAGGGAATTAATATGAATCAATCTGAAAAAGATGAAAATAAATTGGAAGTTTTGCCGGATGAAAAACATCTCCTTTTAGATCACAATTATGATGGTATTCAAGAATTAAATCATCCTTTGCCATCATGGTGGAATTTTATTTTCTATACGTGTGTTATTTTTTCTATATGTTACTTTATTTATTATCAAATCATGGGGGGACCAACACTCAGAGAAGATTTTAATAAAGAGTACGATAAAGTTCTTGCTCAGCAAGCTGAGTTTAAAAAGCAAAATAGTGCTTTCAAGCCAGATTTATATGCCGTCGTTGCAAATGAAGATGGTCACAAAAAAGGTGAAGAAGTTTTTGTTAATAACTGTCTGCCTTGCCACGCTGAGAAAGGTAAAGGGGATATCGGTCCAAATCTTACAGATGAGTATTGGGTTGTCGCAAAAAGTACTCCGGAGACAATTTATAATGTTGTTTTCAACGGCAGTGAGGCCAACGGGATGCCACCTTGGGCAGACGTTCTTACGTCTGAGGAAATTTACTTAGCTGTTTCCTATGTTTCAAGTTTAAAGAATACCCATCAAAAAGGTGGTAAAGCACCTCAAGGGGAGAAAATTGAAGAATAAAAGTATCTTTGAGTTGGATCCAGAAAGATTGGCGACCACTGATGAGCATGGTCATCGCATCTATTTGTATCCCGAAGATGTTAAAGGAACTTGGAAAACAAGACGGTTTCTTCTCTATAGATTGTTGATACTGGTCTATCTTGTACTTCCTTGGTTCTATATTAATGGCAAGCCTGCCCTTATGATTAATATCTTCAAAAGAGAATTTACTTTTTTTGGTTCTACTCTGTATGGAGTAGAACCTGTTTTATTTTTCTTCCTTCTGGCCTCCGGTATTTTTTTTGTGGCTTTTATTACGAGTTTGTTCGGAAGAGTCTGGTGCGGCTGGGCCTGTCCCCAAACTGTATTTATTCAAAGTCTTTTTCTTAAAATTGAAGCTTTCATTGAAGGTAAGGCCCGCCAAAGGCGGGAGCTTGATTTGGCCCCTTGGAGTTTACAGAAATTTTTTAAAAGAGCACTGAAGTGGGGTATTTTTACTTTAATTTCCCTTCATATTGCCCATACATTTATGGGGTACTTTGTTGGGCCTCGCGAACTTTTCTTCATTACTCTTCATTCTCCAGCAGAAAATATGGGGCTTTTTATTGCGACCATGATTGGTACAACGATTATTCTCTTAGATTTTGGTTGGTTTCGTGAGCAATTTTGCATCATTGCTTGTCCCTATGGACGAATGCAATCAGTGGCCATGGATGAGAATTCACTTGTTGTTTCTTATGATGCAAAAAGGGGAGAGCCCAGGCGTGGAGAATCGGGAATTCAGAAGACAAGCGAAGGGGATTGCATCAATTGTTATAATTGTGTGAAAGTCTGTCCCACCGGGATTGATATTCGAAGAGGCACTCAGTTAGAGTGCATTGCTTGTACGCAATGTATAGATGCCTGTGATGATATTATGACGAAACTAAAAAAGCCCAAGGGGCTCATTCGTTATAGTAGCGAGAATGAAATCAACGGAATCAGAAGAAGAGTTATTACCAAGAGATCTCTTATATATGTAACTCTAGCGCTGGTTTTTATCTCATCATTTTTTTATTTTTTAAACGCTAGTACAAATCTTAATCTCGTCTTTTTGAGAGATAAAGTTCCTTTTAACGTCACTGAATTTGATAGTAAAAAAATTATAGTCAACCATTTTACGTTAAAGCTTACTCATCAAGGTAGTCAGGACTTCAAACTTGATTTTTTAATTAAAGATTTAGATGTGAAGGATAAGATTTCAATTGTCACCCCTGCTCATCCAGCCAAAATAGATACACCAGAAAAAAAGATTGTCATTTTTTTTAAATTTGATCCCTCTATCTTAAATCTTGGGACAAGAAAGGTTGTGGTGGAGGCATTTGATAGAATCTCTCAGCAAATTGTTGCTTCAAAGGAGGTAGTGCTTGTTGGCCCAGTTCATTAGCTCCCTTGGTGAGATAAGGTTATATTTTCCATGGGTTTCTTTTCTTGCAGGCCTTGGGGGAAGTCTTCACTGCGTGGGGATGTGCGGTGGGCTTGTGACTGCAAGCTGTGATCGCTCAAAAGATATTTTTCGCTACCAACTAGGCAGGCTGGTGGGTTATTTAGGACTTGGTGCACTTGCAGGGTTTCTTGGTCGTTTTTTAACCATTGGCACTCTTCATCCTTTTTATTCGTTGCTACCGGCGCTTTTCATTGGTTCACTTTTTATTCTCTGGGGAATTAAGAATTATCAAGGCAAGAGAGCAGAGCTTCCTGCTGCTGGATTTATGGGAAAAGTCTATTCTAAGTTTTGGGTTGCTTTGGTCAGAGATAATAAAAATTTTTCAAAATCATTTATCATCGGACTTATTTCAATACTTTTGCCATGTGGACTTCTCTATGGTGTTGTACTTGGAACTGTAGCGATGGAGCATTCTTATACGGCGATGTTTTCTATGATCTTTTTTTGGCTTG
The DNA here is from genome assembly GCA_947461145.1 of Bacteriovoracaceae bacterium. Taxonomy (GTDB): domain Bacteria; phylum Bdellovibrionota; class Bacteriovoracia; order Bacteriovoracales; family Bacteriovoracaceae; genus Peredibacter. Next base: position 4,620 of record CANHJD010000079.1, on the reverse strand, counting down.
GCACTTTACCAAGTATGATACTTGCGCCAGAAATTATTCAAAGGTTTATTCGCCCTTTTAAATCTAAATTGCCTAAAACTTTTGCGATAAGTCTCGTTTTAATAGGAGTTATGACTATTTCTCTTCGTATGTTTAAGCTTTATGAAATGAAAAGTCTGGCACCGACGCAACATAAAATGACTTGTCATTAGTCTGATTTTAATCATCTTCTTTTCTTCCTTTAATCATCCCATAAGACATATTTATTAGTTAACTTATCCTCATCTTTATTCTCCCAAGGAGGAGTGTTATGAATTTTTTAAAAAAAGTGGTTATTGCGATGGATCTATCTCAAGAGCCATTAGAATCTTTAAAGTCCATAAGGACTTTGGACTTTTTAAAAGAGTCTGAAATTCATTTTGTTCATGTTTTTAATACCTATAACTACTCGTTCATGTTTGGTGATTTCCCCCTCATCTATCCAGTTGAGGCTGACCGTAAAGCAATAGAGGACGGAGTGTTGAATCTTCTTAAAGAAAAAACTAAAGACATTCTGCCTTCTGGTTTTATCGGCTCTACGGTGATGAAGTGCCTATTTGCAGATGATCCAAAATCTCGTTTCTGTGATTACCTAAAGTCGGAGCTTCCTAGTCTGGTTATTGTCCCAGCAAGGAAGAAACATGGTTTTTTTGAGAGCTCTTTTGCCCAATATGTTGGAAGACATAGTGAGGCGAACTTACTGATTCTCAAGCGAGAGATATAAATTAGGCTCTGCGCAAGAACTTTCATTATTTCAAAAATTTCGATTGTGGTTGATACTTATCTTTTAATTTTCAATCGGAAATTTTATGCAGAAGTTCTTCAGGAGTCTTTCGTTTCAAATTGTTTTGGCCATGATTTTGGGTGCGGTCGTGGGATCGTACTTTGGCAAAGATGTTGGGGCTTTAGGGGAAATTGGAAAAGTCGTTATTACTCTTATTAAGGCCGCAGCGACTCCTTTACTTTTCTTTGTAATTTTGACGTCCATTTTGACCTCAGAGATATCTGGCAAGCTTGGAACGAAACTCATCCTTATCAACGTACTTAATTCAGCAGTCGCCCTCGCAATAGGGATCGGTTTGTCTAAGTTTTTAAGGGCGGGAGAAAGTCTTGCACTAATTCATAGCTCAATGACAACTCCCGACCAGCTTGCAAAGTATGCAGGACAAAAAATTAATTTCATTGAAAGCTTTAAGGGCTATTTCCCTGAGAGTTTTATGCGCCCCTTCGTTGATAATACTGTCATCAGTTTAATTCTGATTGCGCTCCTTTTAGGTTTTTCACTTCGGAAAGTTAAAGCAAACGCTTCAGAAGATGAAAAGCACCTCATTGAACGATTCAGCCATTTTTTAAGTCTCATGACTAAAATGTTTGAAGTCGCCTTGACTTGGCTTGTACATCTTGTTCCATTGGCGGTATTTGGAGTCGTCGCCAAAACCGTTGGTGAGTATGGTTTTGAACCCCTAAGAGGTCTTGGTCAATATCTTGGAGTCGGATTTCTTGGTCTTTTTTTACATGTCTTTATTGTTTATCAAGGTTGGCTTATTTATAAAAAAGTCCCACTTAAATATTTTTGGAATAAAGTTCAGGGAACATTAGTTTATGCCTGGGGTGTAAATTCGAGCCTTGCAACTTTACCCTTAACTCTTAAAAATTTGGATGAAATGGGTGTTTCTAAAAAAGCCTCGACTCTAGGTGCCTGCGTTGGGACAAACCTAAATAATGATGGAATTCTTTTGTATGAAGCGATGGCAGTCTTTTTTGTGGCCCAAGCAGCTGGCATACACATGGATTTTACAACTCAATTAACTGCTGCATTTATTTGTATCCTCGGAACAATTGGCATCGCAGGAATTCCTGAGGCTGGATTTATTACACTTTCCCTAGTCCTTACGACAGTTGGTCTACCAACGGAAATTCTGCCTTTACTTTTAACTGTTGACTGGATTCTTGGTCGAGGACGATCTGTTGTTAATGTACTGGGAGATATGACTGTATCGATTGCATTGGATGATACAAAAAAGAGAACGTGACATGTTAATGGTGAAATCATTCATCAAGTTTAGTGAAATCCATGGAATTGGATGTTTTACTGCTGAAGATATCAAAGCTGGGGAAATTGTCTGGAGACTTGATGCAGGACTCGATGTCGAGATTTCTGAAGACGAGTTAAAACAACAACCTGCTTCTGTGATCGATTTTTTTAAAACCTATTCTTATGGTCAAATCAGTAATTCAAAAAAGACCTATATCCTTTGTGGAGATCACGCTCGTCACATGAATCATTCAGATAATCCAAATGTTCTTGAGGCAGGCGAGGGTAATACTTTTAATATCGCTGCGAGGGATATCAAAGCAGGTGAGGAATTGACCTGTAATTACAAAGAATTTGATTCAGATGCAAAATTAAAATTAACTTCTAAAAATATTTAAAGCGAGAGTCTATGACTGAAATTTCTCTTGATGGTCGTCCTCACATTGACCTTTGTGATCTTTTAAAGGTTGCGGGGTTCTGTCCTACGGGTGGCGTAGGCAAGCACCTTGTCGCCGAAGGTGCAGTTAAGGTTGATGGAGAAGTTGAGCTTCGTAAAAGAGCAAAAATTCGCTCTGGTCAAATTGTTGAGTACAAGGGACAGAAAGTAAAAGTAGTATGATTAAGAGGACCGTTTATTGTTCTGATGCCATCCAGTGGCTAGAGTCCCAGACAATTCTCGAAGATTGCTCATTTGTTGCCTCTCTGCCAGACATATCTGAATTTCCAACCTATTCATTAGTTGAATGGAAAAATTGGTTTACTCAGACGGCTTCTCTTATTTTATCCAGATGTCCTGATGAGGGAGTCGCCATTTTTTATCAATCAGATATAAAAGTTGATGGTCTTTGGGTGGATAAAGGCTTTCTTTGTCAGAAAGCTGCAGAAGCCCTTGGGTACAATTTATTATGGCATAAAATTATTTGTCGCTCACCGGCCGGGACCGCTACTTTTGGAAGACCTTCATATTCACACATGTTGTGTTTTTCAAAAAAACTCAAAGCCGATGTTTCAAAATCTACTCCCGATGTGATACCTGATTTAGGTGATAAAACTTGGGAAAGAGGAATGGGACTTGAGGCCTGTTTAATCGCCGCTAAATTTATTGCTCAAGAAACAAAGACTAAGACTCTAATTAATCCTTTCTGTGGAGAGGGGAGCATGCTCGCTGCTGCCGAACAATTTAATCTAAAAAGTATTGGCATTGAACGTAGTCCAAAAAGGGCAGAAAAGGCGAGAAGACTTATTCTTTTAATGAATGAGAAGAAGTGGGAATTGGCAAAAAATGATGATTGAAAATTTCAAAAGAGCTAAAGAGTCTCTACCCAAATGTCGTCCCCCTTTTTGGGCATTTGACGGGCATCTTCAAAGTATTCTGGGTCATTTACTTCCTTCTAAAACACTCAAAGAAAAAGCTGAAGTCATTCACATTTCTCTTCAAAAAGGACCAGATAAAGTCCATTCAAAATATTTTGAAGGTGAAAAACCAATAGTGGTCTATCTCTTCCACGGTCTAGGTGGAAGCTCAGAAGCTTCTTATATGCATCGTACGGCAATTATCGCGAGAGAATTAGGTTGCCACGTCTTCATGACTAATCATCGTGGTTGCGGCGAGGGTGCCGGACTTGCGTCTGAGCCTTATCACTCAGGAAGATCTGAAGACTTATCTTCGGTTATTCAATATGGAAGAACTAGGTTTCCTCACCATAAACATATTGCAATTGGATTTAGTTTAAGTGCTAATGCCCTTTTATTATTAGTATCAAAGCATAAAGATTATATATTACCACACGGCGTGATTGCCGTGAATGCCCCAATCAATCTTGATAGAACATCCAAAAATTTGAATGTGGGACTTAATCAAATCTACAATAAAACTTTCCTTCGTGAATTAAAGTCTTACATTAAAATAAATCGATTAAAAGATGTAAGTCTTGTCAGCAAAGCAAAAACGATGAGGGAATTTGATGAATTTCTAACCGCTCCAGTCTGCGGATTTACAGATCACTTGGATTATTATGAAAGGTGTTCTGCTAAAAAGTATTTAAATTTAATTGAAATCCCTACTGTCATTTTGACTGCAAAGGATGATCCCTTTGTTAGCGCCTGCGATTATTTTGAGGCAGAACTTTCTCCTTCCACTTTTCTTCACATGGAAGAAAAGGGAGGACACATGGGATACCTATCCAAAATGGGACCACGTACATTTCGCTGGCTTGATGTAGCCCTTGAACGGTATCTGAAGACTATCACTGGCCTTTAAATTTTTTGTCTGGGAACAATTCTTGTAACTTTTTAATTAGTAATTCCCGGTTAAATGGCTTATCGAGGAACGTTTCAACGGATTCATTTAAATTTGTTCTAAATGTTGCATCCTGATCAATCCCTCCGCTCATAAGGATAATCTTCGGTTGCTTTACCTTGTTTTGGTTTCGAATTTCTTTTATCAAGTTCAGACCATTCATTTTTGGCATTTTAAGATCAGTTAAAATGAGATCATAATGACCAGTTAGAAATTCCTCTAGGGCCATTTTTCCGTCACTCACCGTTGAGACTCCGATACCGGCACT
>CANHJD010000078.1 GCA_947461145.1 Bacteriovoracaceae bacterium | reverse complement strand
TTCCAACGGTATATTCCATATATTAACCCTTAATTTCTTAACTGTGTCGCTTCATCAATATGAATTGTTTCTTTAATTTGGAAGAAACGAATTACAATTGCTAAACCAACAGCAGCTTCGGCAGCAGCTACAACAATGATAAATAAACTAAAAATATGACCATCAAGATTATTGGTCACAAAACGAGAGTAAGCGACAAAGTTTAAGGCCGCAGCATTCAAAATCAGCTCGATTCCTAAAAGAATTGCCACAATATTTTTACGTGCGATCATAACAACCAACCCAACAATAAAGAGGATCAGCGAAATAATTAAATAGGAAGCTAGGCTTATCATATTTTTCTCTCTTAATTATGTTTGCGTGGTCTAGCAATAATAGCCGCACCAACTAGAGCACCAAGTAAAAGCACTGATGAAATCTCAAAGGCAAGAACATGGTCCTTAACCAGTAAATGACCTATCTGATTTACTGTTGACCCAGTCTGAGTTGATGGTTGACCAGCGACATTCATTGTAATGCCAGAAATTAGCTTTATATTTGTTAATAAAAAGACAACACCAACAAGAAGTCCAACTCCATAGGTCCATTTATTTCCCATTGATGCTGGTAAACCTAAAAGGTTTTGAGCACGAGAAACAAAATCCTTACCGCCAGTTAACATCACCGCAAAAAGCATGAGGATTACTACACCGCCCATATAAACCATGATTTGAGTGACGGCGACAAAGTCTGCACCGAGTGTTGCGTAGAGTCCGGCAATCCCAACAAGGGCGCCCAGTAAAAATACACAAGAGTGCATAAGGTTTTTTGTAATAAGAACAGCAATAGAACAAGCAATTGTAAGTAGTGCTGATGAAATAAATAAAAATTGTAAGAACATGCCTAACCCTTAATTAATGACTACCAAGTAAAATTTCAGCTATAGATTTTCCATTAAAGACAACCATCCATATTGCGCATCCAACAAGATTAAAAATGGCAATTGGAGTAAGGTACTTCCAGCAAATCGACATTAACTGATCCACACGAAGCCTTGGAAACGTCCAGCGAACCCAGATAACAACGTAGTAAAGGACAAGTGTTTTCGTCATGAAAATGACAAATTGGACTGCTTGAATAGGGAGGATGTCTAACTTAATTCCAGGAAGATTATAACCACCAAGAAATAGAGCAGCTGCAACTCCACAGACAACAAAAACCTCAATGTATTCAGCCAGTGCGAAAAAACCAAATCTCATCCCCGTATACTCAGTATGATAACCAGAGACTAACTCTGACTCTGCTTCAGGGAGATCGAACGGTGCACGGTTTGTTTCGGCCAAAGCTCCAACGAAATAAACAAATGTAGCAATAAAAGCAAACGGGTTATGAAACATAAACCACTGATGAGGAAGGCCACCTTGACTACCAACTATTGTTCCAAAACCCATTCCACCAGAGAGCAAAGTGATCGCTAAAATAGAAATAGTTACTGGAATTTCATAAGAAATAATCTGTGATGCGCCTCTCATTCCCCCCAGCATAGACCATTTGGAGTTTGAGGCATATCCGCCAAGAAAAACACCTACACCAACTAGTGAAGAAATGGCGACGAGATAGAAAATTCCAACATTTAAGTCAGTCATGATGAAACCGCCCGAAAAAGGCAGAACAGCAAGAGTGGCAAATACACCTGTTAGGCACAGAAGTGGAGCAAGATAAAAAAGCATTTTATCTGCAGAAAATGGCATGACATCTTCTTTAAGCATCATTTTTACACCATCAGCAAGAAACTGGAGAAGACCATAAGGTCCAACTCTGTTTGGCCCAATTCTCGCTTGGATATCAGCAGAAATTTTCCTTTCTGCATAAGTTCCCAAGCCGCCAATGGTGGCACACATTCCTACAATCGCCAGAGCAAGTACAAGATAGATTACAAATGATAAAAGGCTTTGATTATTTTTAAATAAAGCCAATAAAAAGTCATAAAACTCATATTGAGACAAATAACTTACAACTGTTTGATTCATAAATAGCAAACCTTATTTAGTTTCTTTTTTTAATGAGTGTTGGAATGATTTTACCCAATCAAGGTCGCCTTTTCTCCAGCAGTATGCGATTCCTTCAATGAGGACAGAGATAAAACTAAGAAAAATGATTAAGGCGTATCCGCCCTGACCCATATCATTTAACTCTTTGAAAATTGAGGCAACCGGAAACATTAGAACCGACTCAACATCAAAGATAATAAAAATTAATCCGACTACATAAAATCTAACGTTAAACATTGACCAAGCAGAACCAACTGGTTGCTCACCACACTCGTATGGAGTAGATTTGAGCAGCGAAGGCTTCTTGGGCGCAAGAAAAACGGAAAGAAAATGTCCTCCGAAAAAGAGCAATATGGCCAAAGCCATAAAGATAACGACAGGCATCAAGCCATCAAACTGAGCTGGTAACATGGACGTCTCCACTGCAATTAATTCACAAGAAAAAAGTAGTTTTAAGATACAAAAGATGTTGAAAATAGGAAAGATGTTATTTTGTTTGTCGAAGTGTAAACTGACTTTAGCCTTGTGCGAAATCATAAGAACAACTGAGTTTTAAAACTTAACTTTTTTAATCGGATTTTATAAAAATGTTATTCCAAGGCCTCCATCTTAAATTGCAATACTGGAAAGACGAGCACAAGCCTCTTCATTTGAAAGGCATTTCTCCTAATCAGTGGTGTCTTTTAGCAGGGAGTTATTTTAAAGATCTTCTTTTTTCTGAACCCCATGTAATCATCTGCTCCGATCAAGATGAGGCTGAGGATGTTTATGAAGCGCTGAAACATTTAAAAAATGTTCACTTTTACCCAGGGCACAATCATTCATTGTACAGCAGCATTATTTCTTCCGAGAGTTCACTTTTGGCACGCTGGACCGTATTACAAAAATTAATTTCGAAAGAAAATCTGATTATAGTTACAACTTGGGAAGCTAGTTTGATGCTAGGGCCTGATCCAGTTTTTTTTAAAGACAAATCTTTTACCTTGAAAAAAGATGATATTATTTCCCCCCTTGATCTGGCCAATCGTCTCACAGATTTAGGGTATTTTCCTTCAAGCACTGTTGAAGAACCAGGTACATTCTCAAGGCGTGGCGAAATTTTTGATATCTATCCGATTTCGCACACACCAGTTCGGCTCCACTATTTTGATGATCTTATTGAAGAAATATGGGCAATTGATCTTGAAACGCAAAAATCAATTAAGGAGAACTCATTTAGTGAAGTTGGAATCACACCTGGCCCAGGATTTTTAATTAGAGATCCTTATGCAAATATTCTTCGATCAAAAATTGCTCAACCACAGCCACGATTTAAAAATCGCTATGAAATTAGAAAACAACTTTTTCAGAAAATGCAAGAAGGGCAACTTTTTGATAACTATTCATCATTCATCCCACTTTTTTTTGAGCATCCAAAAACCCTATTAGATTACCTACCTTCAAAAGCAAAATTAACCTTTTTTAATTACGATAATGGGCAAAAAAACTTTGAACTTTTTTTTGCGCAACAGAGGGATGATTTTGAAGCTATCGAAGATGATGTTGAGAGTTATTCAATTGTTCCATCGCCAGATAATTTTTATAATCAGAACTTGTTTTCAAATAATTTTAATACACTCTTTATTGATCAATTAGACATTTCAGTTAGTCTAGATCAAAAACTCGACAAAGAACTTCATTTAAATCTTGAAAAGCTTAAATCCTTTCTCCAAACCAAGCTGCAAATTAGTGGTATCAGTCCAGAAAATAAATTTGAATATATAAAGGGAGCACTCAAAGTTTTAAAAAATGAACTAAAAAGTTACGGAAATTTAATCGTCACATATAAAAATGAAAGTGCCAGACAGGAACTTACCTACCTTCTAGAGGAAAATGGCATCAAAGAATTGAGTGAGAGATTGCATTTTGTCTTTGGTAAGTTAGATGAGGGTTTTTACTATAAAAACGAACATACTTTTGTTTTATCTGAAAGTGATTTCTTCTCAATAAAAAAGAAAAAAACAAAAGCCACTCCTTCAACAAATAAAGATTTATTTGCCGAGCAAATTGCTACTTTAAAAATTAACGATTATGTCATTCATAGAGATTACGGTATTGGTGTTTATAAAGGCCTTGAAACTATCCATGCGATGGATCAGCAAAATGATTACCTCGTCATTTTGTATGAAGATAATGATAAAGTATATGTACCCGTATATAAGCTCAACCTTGTCCAAAAGCATGCAGATGCATCTTCAGGCTTAAAGGTTGCTTCATTAAAATCCAAAAAATTTACTGAACTTAAATCAAAGGCTCGCAATTCTGTAAAAAAATTGGCCTTTGACCTTATCCGACTACAGGCAGAAAGAAAACTTGAAGGAGGCTTCCCATTTTCAGCTCCTGATCATTTATTTAAAGAGTTTGAGTTATCTTTTACCTTCGAAGAAACTCCGGATCAATTGAAGGCCATAAATGATGTCTTAGAAGACATGCAACAACAACATCCAATGGATCGATTAGTATGTGGAGATGTTGGCTTTGGTAAAACCGAAGTTGCGATGAGGGCAGCGATGAAGGCTGTTCTAGATAAAAAGCAAGTTGTGCTTCTAGTTCCAACGACAGTTCTGGCTCTTCAACATTATCATTCTTTCAAAAAAAGATTTGAGCAATTTCCAGTCAATATTGATTTTTTATCACGATTTAAATCTGCCAAAGAAAAGGCTGACGTCATTAAAAGAATCACTGATGGAAAAATTGATATTATTATTGGAACTCATGCAGTTTTGTCAGAAAAATTAGAGTTTTATGATCTCGGTCTGCTTGTAATAGATGAGGAGCATCGATTTGGAGTTGCCCACAAGGAAAAATTAAAAGTTCTCAAAACTGGGATAGATGTCTTAACTATGACTGCGACACCAATTCCAAGAACTCTTCAACTCTCTTTTTTGGGTATTCGAGATTTATCGTTGATACAAACTGCACCACCTAGGCGCCAATCAATTAAGACTTATATCATAAAGGAAGATGACCTTACTCTTAAATCGGCCATAGAAAAAGAACTCTCACGTGGTGGGCAAGTTTATTATGTCCACAACAGGGTGCACGACATTGAGGAGCATGAACTTTATTTAAAGAAACTTGTTCCCAAAGCTCGCATCAGTGTGACCCATGGACAGATGAATGAGCGTGAACTGGAAAAGAGAATCAATGATTTTTATGCTCATAAATCAGATATTCTTTTAGCTACTACGATAATTGAGTCTGGTATTGATATTCCTAATGCAAACACTATGATTATTGACCGTGCAGATACCTATGGTTTAGCTCAACTTCATCAACTTCGTGGAAGAATTGGTAGATCTGACCGAAAGGCCTATGCTTATTTTATGGTCCCAGAAAATAGAGTCCTTTCTGAAACTTCTCAGAGACGGCTTCATGCTCTTCAAACATACGCAGAAATGGGTGGTGGCTTTTCGCTTGCCTCATCTGATATGGAGATTAGGGGTGCAGGCGATATTTTAGGTGGTGAACAATCAGGTCATATTGAAGGTATTGGACTTGAATTCTATATGGATTTACTGGAAGAGGCAGTTCAAGAAATTAAAGGAGAGCAAAAAGTCTCAGTTAAGAATATTGAAATTCAAACGCCATATTCTGCTTTCATACCAAACTCCTACATCAATGATCACGCTTTAAGGTTGAAATATTATAAACGCTTATCCAACTCTCAGAACCTCTTTAGGCTTGAGGAGATTATAGCTGAAATCACTGACGCTTTTGGAGTCACCCCAAGAGAGCTGGAAGCTCTCTATTCAATTTTGAAAGCACGCCTTCATTTTCAACCTATTGGTATAAGACTCGTGAAGGTTTCTGGTTCAAATATCCACCTATACTTTGACCAGGAAATACTTAACCATAACTCTCAACTAAGAGATAAGGTATTGAGTTTCTTTATGAACAAACCCAAGCTCTATAAGTTAAATCCTGATTCTTCAATCACCTGTTTGTTTAAAGAGCCAGTGAGTCATCATATGCTTCTAGAATTTGCGAAACATATTGCACCACAAACGGTAGTATGTTAGCGTTTTTATTAGATTCAATTAACTAGGGATGTTTATGAAAAAACTCACTTGTCTCACATTTGTGGCCATGATGGCCTTTCCAGCTTTCGCTCAAAAAGAAGTTGTAGCAACTGTTAATGGTCGCTCAATTTCAAAAAAACAATTTGAAGATTATCATCTACAAAATTTAAAGTATGTTGGTCAGAGACAAATTACAAAACAAGTATCACTTCAAGATCTGGTAAACCGCGAGCTTGGAATACAAAAAGCAAAAAAGACAGGGCTTGATAAAGATCCTGCAGTCATCGCAAAACAAGAAGATATTCTTTTTCATGCTCAAATTTCAAAAGATCTTGAGAATGAATTTAAAAAAATCAGCGTTAGTGATGATGAAGTAAAAAAATATTATGATGATAATAAAGAATATCGTACCGCTCATATTCTTTACCGTTTACGTGTTGAGCCAACTCCTGACGAGGTTAAATCTGCTTTTGAGCAAAGCATGGCAATCTACGCACAACTTCAAAAGTCTCCTGACGACTTTTCTAAGTTAGCAAACAAATTCTCCCAAACATCTGCAGCACCGGTTGGTGGTGACTTAGGATTCCAGCCCCCTACAAGACTTGCTCCTGAATACTATGAAGCTATTAAAGGTCAGAAATCAGGTTTCGTTTCAAAGCCAGTTAGAACACAAATGGGCTATCACATCATTAAAGTCCTTGGTGTAAAAAGCTATGACCAAATTGACAAGAACTTGTACAAAAAGATTATTTACGATAGAAAAAGAGATGCTCTCATTGAGAACTACTTCAAAGGTCTTTCTAAGGGTGCAGATATTAAGATTAATCTTTAATGAATTGGTTTCGTGAATAAAAAATTTTTTGCTTTAATTTTGTGCCTAAACTTCGCTTTTTTTAGCGAAGTTTTTGCGCAAGAAAAACTTCTTGATAAACTTGTTGCTGTCATAAATACTCGTGTCATTTCTCTTTCTGAAATCTCTCGAATTGAATTAACTCTTCCTGCAAGAAAAGAAATTTCTCCCATAGTTTACAATGAGGACAAATACTCCCAAAAGCAGCTCCTCGATATTCTCCTGAGATCATACATCATTAGAGATAAGATCAATGCCCAAGGGTATGTAATCAATGACGATGCTGTTGAGTCTCGTGTTAAGATGACTGAAGAGCGACTAGGACTTAAAAGAGCAGATTTATTAAATTTTTTAAAAACTAAAGGTATTACCTACGAAGAATATTTTGAAATTATTCGTGAAACGATGGAGTACAACGTCTTTGCATCAAAAATAATTGCTCCCCTTATATCTGTTACTGAGCAGGAAATTAAAAATGAGTATTATCGACGTAATACGACAAATAAGGCACTTTCATTTAAATATAACTTGGTTGATTTTTATATTAAAGAATCAGATCTAGCAGATAAGAATGTTGATAGATATCTCGCTGTTCTTAAGGACTATCAGTTAACTGGAAAGCTTCCTGAAGAGTATCGAAATCTTGAATCTAACAACCTAGATAATCTAAGTGAAGATGCAATTTCAAAAGAACTAGCATCGATTTTAAAAAATACTGCCGAAGGTTCATTTTCAATTGCTTCATCAATTAGTGGGTTCCTTCATATTTTTTATGTTCAGAAAAAAGATCTTGTAGAATCTCAGGATTTCTTAAAATTCAAGGAACAAATTCAAAACGATATTTTTATGGTTAAAGGTAAGGCCGTAACTACGAATTGGTTTGATCGTGAGTATTCTAACTATTACATTAAAAATCTTCTCTAGTTAATGAAAGTCTATGTAACTCAAGGTCATGAAGAGGGCATAGGATTAGAAGTCTTCTTTAAGTCTTGTTTGTTTTTGCCTCAAATTAAGCTTAAAAATATTTTACTCATTGCTTTCAAGTCTTCAGTTCGCGAAACACTTATTTCAATGAATCTTCCTTTTCAGATTCAAGACAATTCGGTGATTTTGGTCAATATTGAAGTGCCTTGTTTGTGGCAAGAAGATGACTCACAATCTCAAAGTTTTAGTTGCCTTGAGCTCGGTATGAAGCTTGCCGAAACTGGAGGGATTCTTTTTACCCTACCAACTTCTAAAGACCAATTTCCTGGATTTTCAGGGCATACTGAATATTTCCGCCATTTTTATCATAATAAATCTTTAGGAATGTTTTTTTCCTCTCCTGAAATGCAAATGCTTCTTATCACTGACCATCTTTCTATCAAGGAACTAGAGCAGGAACTTACAGAAGAAAAAATTTATGCGTCTCTTTATAACTGTATTAAGACCTTTCATTCTTGGGGTCAGAAATTTAATCGTTTCTATGTGGCCGGTTTGAATCCTCATGCTGGTGAGGGAGGGCTGATTGGCTCAGAGGATAAAAGAGTAGAAAAGGCAGTTAAACGAATTCGAGACAAGTTTAAAATTGATATTACTGGACCCTTCCCAGGTGATAGTATGTTAAGGGAAAAAAAGTCGTCCGAGGATGTTCTCGTTTATCTTTATCACGATCAAGGCCTTGGAATTTTTAAGGCTCTTTTTGGTTTTATCGGTTCAAACATAACTCTTGGGTTACCATTTCCCCGTTATAGCCCAGATCACGGCACATCATTTAATTTGTTTGCAAAAAATAAAGCAGATTACAGAGGATGCCAATTTTCACTCGGTCAAGCACTGGGCCATCTTGAAAGGATGAGTTATGGACAAAATACAAGTTACAAAAGCAAAAGTTCACAACCTTAAGAATATTGATGTCTCAATCCCTAGGAATTCTCTCACGGTTATTACAGGTCCATCGGGTTCCGGTAAATCTTCACTGGCGTTTGACACCATTTATGCCGAAGGGCAAAGACGCTATATTGAATCCCTTTCTAGTTACGCTCGACAATTTATCGGTCAAATTGAAGCTCCAGAAGTAGAAAGCATAACAGGACTTTCACCTGCCATTGCAATAGACCAAAAATCAACCACTAAAAATCCTCGTTCGACTGTTGGAACAATTACTGAAGTCTATGATTATCTCAGGCTTTTATTTGCACGATTAGGTGATGCTCATTGTCCAGAAACTGGTGAGAAGGTGGCCAAGCAATCGCCCCAGCAAATTATCGATCAGATATTAAAATTCAAAGATGGTTCAAAACTTCAAATTCTCTCACCTGTTATCAGAAATAAGAAAGGTGAGCACAAAGAAGAACTTGCAAAATATCTCAGCATGGGATTTTCTCGAATTAGGCTTAATGGTGAAATTATTAATTTGGATGATAAAGTTCAAATTAATAAATCAAAATTCAATAATATTGATCTCGTTATTGATCGGATTGTGCTTAAAGAGGGAGTCAGAACAAGGCTCGCAGATTCTGTTGAACATGGTCTGAAGCTATCAGACGGCTATTTAGTTGTCCTTGTAGATGATAAAGAGAATTTTTTCTCCGAAAAAAATTATTCATTCAAAACTGGCAAAAGCTACCCTGATTTAGAACCAAGACTTTTCTCTTTTAATTCACCATTAGGTGCATGTTCTAATTGTAACGGACTTGGTGTTTCGAAAAAATTTGATCAGGATAATTTAATTTTAGATGAATCATTGAGTCTTGAGGAAGGGGCAATCCCGGTTTTAAAAAAGAATACGTTTCTCATGCAGATGGTTAGATCTGTCGCTTCAACCGAAAAAGTTGATCTAGATAAACCATTTAGTAAGCTCTCTGATAAGTTTCGCAGCCTTCTTTATAATGGAAGTGGGGATAAAATCTATAATTACAAATTTGAATCTGAAAACTCTTCCTGGAACTTTAAGAAAGAATTTCCCGGTTTGGTTTCTTGGCTTGAAAAAAAATATAATGAGTCCGAGTCTGAAAAGACAAGACAGGATCTTGAAGAATACATGATCATCAGGAAATGTTCTTCTTGCGGTGGAAAGAAACTTAATCCTTTTGCATTGGCGGCAACAATTGAGGGTAAGTCTATTATGGATTTATGCGACCTCTCTATTTCGGAAGCCTCCATTTTTTTTGACGAACTTACCTTCCAAGGCAATCGCGCCATTATAGGCCAGAAAGTTTTAAAAGAAGTAAGAGATCGATTAAAATTTCTTTTAAATGTCGGTCTCGATTATTTAACACTCAATCGAGACGCCATGACTCTCTCTGGTGGAGAATCACAAAGAATTCGATTGGCGACTCAAATTGGCTCAGCACTCTCGGGTGTTCTTTATGTTTTAGATGAGCCAAGCATTGGGCTCCATCAAAGAGATAATCAAAAACTGATCCAAACTCTTATTAACTTGAGAGATATTGGAAACACTGTCCTTGTTGTTGAACATGATGAGGACACCATGCTTGCTTCTGATTATCTAATCGATATGGGACCAAACGCTGGTATTCATGGTGGGGAAGTGGTCGCTTGTGGAACTCCGGAAGAAGTTAAAAAACAAAAGAATTCAATCACTGGTAGATATTTATCAGGCACTCAGAAAATCACTATCCCCAAAACACGACGATCACTTTTAAATAAAATCACTCTCAATAAAGCCAAAGAGCACAATCTAAAGGATGTCACACTCCAATTTCCACTTGGTGGAATGGTCTGTATTACGGGAGTTTCGGGTTCTGGTAAATCCACACTTGTTCATAAGATTCTTATTCCAGCGATAAAAAATTATCTTTCTCGAACAAGGCGTACCTCAAGTGCCAACTATCACTCAATTACAGGTGTGGATAAAATTCAAGGAATAATTGAACTTGATCAATCACCAATCGGGAGAACGCCACACTCAAATCCCGCAACTTACACAGGTCTTTTTGATGATATCCGTAATATCTTTTCTCAAACCAATGAATCCAAGGTTCGCGGTTATAAGCCTGGACGCTTTTCTTTTAATGTAAAAGGTGGGCGCTGTGAGACCTGTGAAGGCAATGGGATGTTAAAGATTGAAATGCACTTTCTACCAGACGTCTATGTAACTTGCTCTGACTGCCGCGGCTCCCGTTACAACAATGAAACACTTTCCATACTTTATCGTGGGAAAAATATTTCTGATGTTCTCAATATGAGTATTGAGGAAGCAGCACCATTTTTTGAGAATCATCCTAAAGTTAATCGTGCCCTAAAAGTTCTTAATGATGTTGGACTTGGCTATATTAAATTAGGACAGCCAGCGACTACTTTATCTGGGGGAGAGGCGCAGAGACTAAAACTTTCTAGAGAGCTTTCAAAATCTACTAAAGGCTCTACTCTTTATGTACTTGATGAACCCACCACAGGCTTGCATTTTGAAGATATCAACATCCTCTTAATTGCCTTAAATCGCTTAATAGATCAGGGACATTCACTCTTAGTAATTGAGCATAATCTAGATGTGATTAAAACAGCTGACTGGGTTATTGATTTGGGTCCAGATGGTGGAAAAAATGGTGGGACGATAATCGCTGAAGGCACACCTGAGTCTGTGGCCAAAGTTAAAGGATCCTATACTGGTTATTATTTAGGTAAAGTTTTAAACAAGTCCAAATAAAAAAAGCCCTCTTTCGAGGGCTTTTTTTTTTAAATCTTAAATTTAAAAATTAAGCGCCAAACTTACCAAGGATAAGGAAAGCGATACCGAAACCGAAAAGAACTAGTGACTCGATTAGTGCTAGAGCAAGAATCATTGGAGTCTGAAGTTTTTCAGCAGCAGCTGGGTTACGAGCAATACCTTCAAGAGC
>CANHJD010000077.1 GCA_947461145.1 Bacteriovoracaceae bacterium | reverse complement strand
TCTCATACTGATCTTCGCCGCGCTCGTGCAGCTGCGATGAGTATGATTCCTACTTCTACCGGTGCTGCAAAAGCTCTCGGTGAAGTGATTCCTGAAATGCTTGGAAAACTTGATGGCTATGCCGTTCGCGTTCCAACTCCAGATGTTTCAATGGTTGACTTAACTGTGAATCTGGAAAAAAAGGCGACGAAAGCTGAAATCAACGAAGCGATGAAGAAAGCTTCTCTAGGTAACCTTAATGGAATCCTTGGCTACACTGAAGAAGAACTCGTTTCGATCGATTTCATGGGAAAAACTGAATCTTCATACTTTGATTCAAAACTTACAAATGTCATTGGTAATACGGCAAAAATCGTTAGCTGGTATGATAATGAAGTTGGATTCTCAAACCGCGTGATTGATCTTGCAAATTTCATCGGTCAAAAACTTTAAGAGGTAAATCATGCAATTAAAATCAATTCAGGACGCCGATCTTAAAGGTAAAAAAGTCCTTGTACGCTTCGACTTTAATGTTCCTTTAACGAAGACGGAGCCAAGAAAGATCACTGATACGAGCCGTATAGATCAAGCGATCCCTACGATCCGTTTGATGCTTGAAAAAGGGGCATCAAAAATTGTGATGATCTCTCACCTTGGCCGCCCTGATGGTCAAGTGAATCCAAAATACTCACTTGAGCCTGTAGCCGAATACCTTGCCACAAAGCTTGGCACGGACGTTATCCTCTCTGAATCAGCGATTGATAATGGTGTAAAAAATCTTCTCCATCTTCCTGAGACAAAACTCGTCCTTCTTGAAAATATCCGTTTTCTTCCTGGTGAAGAAAAAAATGATATGGAGCTAGCAGAGAAATTGGCCCAATACGCTGATGTTTATGTGAACGATGCATTTGGTGCTGCTCATAGAAAGCATGCATCAACTTATGCCATCAATGCTTTTTTTAAAAATCGCGCTTATGCGGGACTTTTAATGAAAAAAGAGATTGATTCACTTTCAATCCTTTTAGAAAAACCGACGAAGCCTTTTGTTGCAATTATTGGCGGGGCGAAGGTTTCAGATAAAATTAAGACGATTGAAAAAATGATGGTTCTTGTTGATACACTCCTTATTGGTGGTGCAATGGCCTATCCTTTTCTGAAGGCCAAAGGAGCAACCGTAGGGAAATCTCTTTGTTCAGATGAAGATGTCTCTTTGGCCAAGCAAATTTTAATGGCAGACAAAGGGGGAAAAATTCAACTTCCTAAAGATCATGTTGTTGCCGACTCTCTTGAAGGCGCTCCGTCTCCCTGCCCAGGAACAAGTATTCCAAGTGAGCAGATGGGTCTGGATATTGGGCCTCTAACAATCCAATCCTACTCAGAGCATATTAAGACTGCGAAAACAATTTTCTGGAATGGGCCAATGGGTTTATTTGAGAATAAGAATTTTTCAAAAGGAACAATGGCCATCGCTCATGCCATCGCTAATACAAAGGCATTCTCAGTTGTTGGAGGTGGCGATTCTGTTGCGGCAGTTCAAGAATCTGGTGAAGGTGAGAAATTTTCTCATGTCTCCACTGGTGGTGGAGCAAGCCTTGAGTACATTGAAAAAGGTGAGCTTCCAGGAATTCAAGCTCTTAAATTAGGAGTCTAATCATGACTAAGCTTCTCGTCGCAAACTGGAAAATGAATAAAAATGGTAAAGAGTGTCAGGATTTTCTTGATACATTTATGGCCAAATATTCTGGTCAACGAGCAGCCTGGATTGCTCCGCAATCGCTTTACGTAAAGCTCGTTATTAACTCTGGAATTATGGCAGGACTTCAAAACTGCTCTGAATTTGTTAGTGGTGCCTACACTGGTGAAGTTTCTGCTAAAACTTTCAAGGAAATGGGTGGACACTTTGTCATCCTAGGACACTCTGAGCGTCGTCAGTACTTTCAAGAGACCTCTAAATCACTTAATGCCAAAGTCAAAACTGCACTTAAAGAGGGACTTAAAGTAGTCTACTGTGTGGGCGAAACCTTACCAGAAAGAGACTCTCATCAAACTCTTCTCATCATTGGTGATCAACTTCATCAAGGTCTCAATGATATGTCTGAGGCCAATGCCGAAAACCTCATCATTGCTTACGAGCCAGTTTGGGCAATAGGAACGGGAAAAACGGCTTCCCCTGCTCAGGCGCAGGAAGTTCATGCCTTTATCAGGGATGAGCTTACTAAGAAATTTCCTGCTTTCGGCCAAAAGATTAAAATTCTCTATGGCGGAAGTGTAAAGCCAGATAACGTTGAGGAATTACTAGGGCAAAAAGATATTGATGGAGGTCTTGTCGGGGGAGCAAGTCTCAAGGCCCAAGATTTTCTTGCACTGTGCGGTGATAAATAAGGCTTTTTGATTGGAAAGAGCAACGTTTTACTGTTAAATATATGGGAATTTAATCTGGAGATAAGTCTATATGGTTACTATGCTAATTGCTTTACATGTTGTTATTTGCGTACTTTTAGTTGTTACGGTTCTTCTTCAGTTCGGTAAAGGTGCTGAAATGGGCGCAGTAATGGGTGGTGGTGCCTCTCAGGCTGTTTTTTCTAGCTCTGCGAAAGGTAACTTTCTAACTAAAACAACAACAGTTCTTGCTATTGGCTTCATGGTTAACTCAATCGTTCTTACGACCATGAAATCACGAGAAGCTAAACGCTCACTTTTTGATAATGAAGCCCCTGTTTCAGCTCCATTAAATTCTGATGTTCAAGCATTGGAAAATAAGGCGATTGAAACAGCCCCAGCTGCTGCCACTGCCCCAGAAGCAAAAGCGGAAGTAGCAGCACCTGCTACAACTCCTGCAGCTCCTGAAACTCAAACAAAAAAATAATTATCATTTTAATTGATTCAAAAAAGGATGAGGCAACTCATCCTTTTTTTTTGCCCAAAGGTTTGCATGAAAAAAATATCGATATGCTTTTTGATCATTTTTTCAACCTTTTGCTTTGCAAACAGAGAAGTTGAAAGGCTTAAAGAGATTGTGTCCATCAATTCGGGTACGTCCAATATTACTGGCGTAAAAAAAGTGATGCAAAAAGTGGCTCCATGGTTTGAGGAGCTGGGGTTTAAAATTTCTTATATCGAAAACCCAGAAGGTAAAGACAAGTCAGCTCCCCTTTTTATAGCTGAACTAAAAGGAAATCTCCCAGATACTATTACATTCGTTATGCATGCTGATACTGTTTTTGAACTAACGTCCCCATTCCAAAATTTTCAAATCTCAGGCGATGTGATTAATGGGCCAGGGGTGATGGATGATAAGGGTGGGATAGTCATGACTGTCAGAGCTCTTGAGCATTTACTCAAAGATCAAAAAACACCTAAATATGGACTCAGAGTAATTATTTCTCCAAACGAGGAAATGGGCTCACCTGGATTCTCCAGTATTTTTAAAGAGTATTCTCATAAAACTTGGCTCGTTCTTGGTCTTGAGCCTGCCTATGACGATGGTGGAATCCTAGAGGGTAGAAAAGGCAATATTTGGTACAGCATAGAAGTTAAAGGTAAAGAGGCCCACGCCGGAAGAGATCACAAGGAAGGAATCAATGCTTGCCATCTGCTTTCTGAGAAAATTTCAAAACTCCAAAGACTCACCAATTACAAAAAGAATGTGACTGTCTCCATTGGAAGGATTGAAGGTGGCCAGGACAAGTTCAATATTGTCTGCGGCTGGGCGAAGGCCAAAATTGATGTCAGAGTTCCTAGCTTAAATTTAATGAAGGAGTATAAGAAAAAATTTCAAGAGATTTTAAATGCCCCCCATACAAGTTTTACAATTATTGATGACACTCCTCCGTTTAGTACAGATAAAGCATCAATGGTTTTGGTAAAAAAATATCTCTCCCTGATTAAGGAGACTGAAGGTTCACAGCATATCTCACATTTCTCCGGTGGTGTTGGTGATACAAATATGTTCAGTCGAGAGGGAGTACTCATTTTAGATGGACTTGGACCAATTGGTGGAGGAGCTCATACGGAAAAAGAATTTTTGAATCTAAGTTCAATTGAGTCTCGTTCAATAGTGTTAATGAAATTTTTAAAAAGTTTATAGCCTTTTAGGATTTTTTTCTTTCTTTAGGTTCAACGACTTTAATCTTACCAAAGTCCATTTCTTTTTCGAATTTTCTGATCTCCTCAATAGGGAGTTCAGTATAGGATAGAGTGGGATCAAAGCTGTCTGACATTCTTAGATCTCTTGTAGAATCGGCCCTCACATAGCGAACATGTTTATCAAATGTATCAAAGATATCTGGATCAAGTTTTGTGCCTCTGCATTTTCTCATGGTATTCATTGCATCTGCAATACTAAGAACTTGGTTGTAGGCACGTTTGGTTGTAATGGCATCGAAAAAATCAGCAATACTACAAACTCTTGCCAGTAGATGTATTTCTTCTCTCCCCTTGAGCTTTGCCGGATATCCTGTTCCATCATAATTTTCGTGATGCTCATGAACCACTCGCGCCACAATTTTTAGATCTATCTCTTCATCAATCTGACATTTCCCATTGATAAGTAAATCTAAACCTAGATCAGGATGCTTTTTTATCTCTAGATATTCTTCAGTGGTAAGGGAGTCTGGTTTGTTTAAAATATGAGTAGAAATTTTTACTTTTCCAAGATCATGAAGAAGTCCACCAAGACCCGCATGAATGAGTTCACGTCGTTTTGCCTTTGGATTAAGCGCCTTATAGATAGTGATACAATACATAGAAACATTAATTGAATGGTCAAAAGTATAGAAATCATGAAAACTTAAATTTCCGATCATTACCCTTAGAGAATCAATATTATGCTGATCCAGCACATCAACCATCGCCCCAACAACCTCTTTACACCCTTCAATATTTTGAGAGAGATACTCCGTAGAGAAGTCTTTGTTCTTATCAAAAATATTATGAAGATATTCTAAGGCTGCCGTTTTTATGACAGTGGTTTTTTTTATATCATCAAGATCTGATTTCACGAGACTTCTAAGATAAAACTTCCTCTGATCTTCTGGCACATAAAGTTGAAAATATTTGTTATGAAAGTTTTCCAAATCTTGCTTCGAAAGACTTCCACCCGCTGGGTAGATGCGAATAAATTTTTCTTTTTCTTTTAGACTGGATGAGTTCACAAAAAGATCGAATGCAAGTGGAGAATCCACTTGAATGAGGTCGTACCTGACCGAGAAAAAACTCCGTTTCTCTTCCATGCCTCTATTATATCATTATCTAGAATATTTAGGAGGGAGGGATTTTGCCCAATAAAAAGGCCCACTTGCGCAGGCCTTTGAAGTATCTAAATCATCTATTTAAAGACTAAAACGGGATGTCATCAGCAGCAAAATGAGCATCATTTGAAATCTGATAGTCTTGGTTCATGTTTTCAGTTGCTGGTGTTTGATTATAGGTTTTATCAACATTCGTATTATTATTTGCAGTTGCCCCACCAATGAATTGAACAGTGTTGGCCATGATTTCTGTTGTATAACGTTTTGTTCCGTCTTTATCATCCCACGATCGAGTTTGGAGACGACCCTCTACGAACGCTTGACGACCTTTTGCAAGATATTGATTGCAAAGCTCAGCAAGTTTTCCCCAAACGACAATTCTATGCCATTCAGTTTTTTCTTGTTTTTGACCTTGTTTGTCTGTCCAAGATTCAGTTGTGGCCATAGAGAAGTTGCAAACTGCAGCTCCACCCGGAGTATATTTCAACTCAGGATCTTGTCCAAGACGACCTAATAAAATAACTTTGTTTACGCTCATAAATGCTCCTTCGCATGGGAGATACAGGAAATAGTTATGTATACTACTCCACCTTCATACCTCAGGTTGATTTTTTAAGAAAAGGAATTTTTCTTTCCTTTCCTAACCTTAATTAATGAAAAGGAAATGCCATTTTAAAAATGTTTAAGAGTCAGTAATTACAAGAAATTTAATGCGAGTCAAAAAATTATTGACGTGTATTTTGGATATTGTCGGCAGCGTACTTAGCCCTCAGGAGGACTGGACTATCAGGATTTTGTTTAAGAAATTCTTCCACTTTTCGACGAGCAAGAGTCACATCTTTTTTATACCAAGTTGGATCAAAACCACAGTATGGGCACTTAAGATCTTTTCTATAAAGTGATTTATGTGTTGATTCAAAAATGGCCCAAATGAGAGGAAGTGCAAAGGCACCTTTCAAAGTAAACCAAGGAAATGTTGCAGCAACAAAGACGATACCTAGAGTAAGAATTTGAAGGTAGTGACGTCCTTGAAGACGTCGCGAGTAGCGAATGAGTCGAGGAGATCGACAAAGAGCACAGAAGCATTCTGTCTTGCCGGACTTTTTCTTCTTTGCCTGATAATTAAACTTTGTCATTAGTTGCTCCTTTTCCTATTAAAGCACACATTCTTATTCTTCAAGATAAGAAGCAACTTTTGCCTTGCTCATTTTCAATTACTGACGCGCCTCTAGGCATCCCGCGATGCCTAGGGTAGTGAAATTTTTGAAGGGTAAAAACAAGGTGGGTTGCTAGGAGAGGATTACCGAGTTCAGCAGACGTGCAATTTCCAAAGATCGGTACCCTTTGGATTGCTTTACACCTCGCAAAAGCCGTACCAAAATGAAGTGACGTAATATTCATCACTTTAACTCACTTTAAGATGGACCTAGTGGCAAAACGAAACCATATTCTGAACCTAAAGAGATCTGAGCAGGGTCAAATTAGTATTTTCTTTTCTGCCTCACTCGTGGTGTTCGTTTCAATTATAGCGTTCGTTATAAACGTTGGTTTATTCGTAAAAGCTAAAATTAATCTCCAAAATGCTACTGATGCTTCGGCCTATGCAGGAGCTGCAGTACAAGCTCGGCAGTTAAGTAAAATTGCCTACCTGAACTGGGAAATGCGCAACATCTACAAAGAGTGGATGTACAAGTACTATGTAATCGGAAGCCTAAATACTCCTGGCGTTGAAGACCCATCCAAAAGTACAGACTGCCCTGGTGGGAAATGTACAAACTTCAGATTGGCCTCGGATGTTGATGCCTTAGATGCAAATAGTGTAACTAAAGATGACTTTAACTTTCCTGCAGTTTGTATTCATATCGCAGGCTCAAAAACAAATATCTGTAAAAGATTTGCAGTTCCTGGTCTTCCAGAATTTGGCGGTTATAGTTTGCCGGGCGCAGAAGAAGCTTCTCGAAGTTTCTTTGATCAATTGATTGATACAAAAATTAATGACTGTATCGAAAGATCAAAACTGAATATGCTTGTGACGACCATGTGGGCCTATAATATTATCCCCAACTCCAATGGGGGGGCTACTGATAATCTAGTTGAACAAAGCCCAGGAATTCTGACTGACAGACAAGGGGCGTGGCCCAAGGCCATGGAAGTTGCACTTAGAATCAGAAATCTAGAAAAAGTGGTGAATAGAAAGGCGCGAGCAGAATCTGTTTGCATAGGTGGAACTGGTAGTTGTACTCCAATCGATCAAATTGCCAGTGAAAATCATCTTGGTGATGAAAGAATTGTAAAAGCCTTTTATTCTGGTTATCGAAATCTTGGAAACGAAATTGACTTCGAAGTGAAAAATTCCTTTCGCCTAACTGAGCTTCCTCCAACTCCTCAACCAATTGAATCAGGTTCAAACTCCAATTTACTCATTCCTTCATCCAAGCTTTATGAAAAGCAATATGTTGATCTAAAGCTCATGATGGTGAATCTTGCCACATTTTATGCCGCTTTAATTCCTCGTGCAGACAAAGGAAAATCTGGGGCCTGTAACATTTCTAAAGTTGCTATTCCCGTGCCTGGATATCCTCTTGGGTATTATAAAAATCCAGATGTCGTTACCTACTACGCTGTCAAAGGCGAAGCAGAATTTGAAGGAATGTTTAATCCTTTTTCTTCTGAAAACATCAAACTCACGGCCTATGCCGCGGCTAAGCCAGCAGGGGGAAGAATTGGCCCGATGCTCTTTACCCAGGTAAAAGGGCAAGAGTATATTGTCGCCAGAACTGAGCCAGGTAAGTTTCGTTCAGTTCCTTATATCTCCTCTTTAGATGTCGCTGGAACAAAAAATAGATATCTTGCTGATGGAGTGCTTAATGATGGAGAATTTGGACCTGGGGCTCCTCTGCCAATTAACCTCAATCAACCTTTCTGGATTAAGTCTGAAGATTCTCCAGTTGGAGGCTTACCTGCTGGAAAACCAGTACAATTTGGCATTCCAAATTTGGTCTACGACTTTATTAATGGTGATATGAATCCAAACTCCTATACAAATAATGGGGTAAGACTCTTCACTATCACTCCTCGCCTAGGCGATACAAATCCTGGGGATGCTGATGTTCCGATAGGACTTTTTAATCACGATCAATTTCTTAAATTTCGAGGGGACATTAGTGGTGTCGTCACTTCTGAGATGCTTAATGATCAAATTTCCCGTGTCAGGGCCCCAACTCTTTACGAGACAGCAAACTATCTTGTCCCTACTCCTAATGAATTAAATCAAACCTTAGGAGTTGACTCATTTGGCTCAGTCGCTGGAAATGGACAAGCGGCCACTAACGTTCCGGGCCTTCTTCGCTATTCCGCCAATTTTTATGCCCCTCTCTACAAGGGAAAAAATGATCAACTCGATATTATTTATGATGGCCCGGGGGAGATTGTAGATACCATTAGAGATTTCATGAGATTGCAAAAACCTGCTCTCGAAAACTACACTTACTCGCTTAATTTTGCTGCCAATCAAACTTATCAGAACACGTCTAAAGGTAGTCAAGCCGCTGTTGGAACTGAAGCGGCCTACGAAGCAGCCGCTAAGAGAATTTCAGATATAAGTGATGTTAAAAACTCTAATCCTGCTTATCTAAGCAGTACCATGCCAACGAGCTGTGGTAGCTTAAGTGGGAACTTTTGGTTTTTCTATTATGGTGAAAGCCAATTTGGATATTTACCAAGTAACTTTGATACTAGTGAATGCCCAAGTACAAATCTTCTAGGTCTTTTAGAAGCATATTTCAATGCTGCCCCAAATGATCCAAGTTTTGATCCTATTCACTACAAAATGGAATACAACCGTTATGACGAAAATTTTAATAATATCAAGGGCAAAACCCAAAGAATGTACTCGGCCTATATGCCAGGCCCATATAATGGAGTTGGTGAAGATGGATTTCTAGTTCCTCCTGCCGGATTTCCACCAAATCAACCTGAGCTCATGAGGAGAAATTTTTATTCAACTAAGCTTATTACTCTTGATTCAGTGCAGAGAAATGGCGCATACAATGAGGAAGGCACTAACTTCACAATTTATTCTGAAGGTGGCCTAACTCGAAGTGACGCAACACCCGATCGAAAACAGAATGGTTTTGTAAATGCCCTGAAAGACGATGCACTTGATAACAGCATCAAATCTATTAGATATTAATTTCCTCACTTGAAATACGACCCTCTGAGACTTTATAATTGTGTAGTCTAAAAATCACACTTCACTAGCAAAAGGATCTTTTGTGGCTACGAAAAAGACCAAAAAAGTAACAAAAAAAGCACCTGCAAAAAAACCAACTAAAAAAGTGGCTCCTAAAAAAGCTCCTGTGAAAAAAGCAGCTCCTAAAAAAGCTACTGCAAAAAAAGTGGCTCCTAAAAAGGCTACTGCAAAAAAAGTAGCTGCTAAAAAGGCTACTGCGAAAAAAGTAGCACCAAAAAAGGTTGCTCCTAAAAAAGTTATTGCTAAAAAGGCTGCTCCTAAAAAAGCAACCGCTAAGAAAGTTGCTGAAAAAAAACCTGTTGCTCCAAAAGCTTCTTCAAAAACAAAAGCTATACTTGTTCCTGAAGTTGTAAAAGCAACTCCTGCTCATGCAGCTACTGCTCCATTCAATGATGACTATACAGCTGATCACGATGATTTTGATGCAGAGTTTGATTCTGACGATGAAGAAGAAGGTACGGCCGAAAAACCTGCTGATGAATTTGCTGAAGATGAAGAGGAAGGCAGTTACGGTTATGGTTGGGGCTATGAGGAAGGCCTAGACTCTCCTGAAGATGAAGAGGAAGCAGAAGAGAAAGACATGGACGAAGACGAAGAATATGTTAAGGGTCCAAAGAAAAAGTCTGATGATGAAGATGAAGAAGATGATGACGATTACTAGATAAAAAATGGCTCCCTCTGGGAGCCATTTTTTTTATGGGGTTAAAATGAAAGAAAAAAAACTTGATCTATACTATTTTAAACAGTGTCCATACTGTCAGATTGTTTTATCGGCACTGAAAGAAACCAAACTTGAATCAAAAGTAACTTTGCTTGATATTCATCAAGAGCCCAAGCATAAAGAAAAATTAATCAAAGATACTGGCAGAGGAACTGTCCCTTGCTTGTATATTGATGGTAAGCCAATGCATGAATCGAGAGATATAGCCAACTGGCTCAAGCAGTACGCTCAAGAAATTTAAGGTAAAGAAGGGAGAAGTTCGTGGAAATTCGTGATCCTGTGCATGGTTCAATTCCAATAAATGATTCAGAGATTGAAATTCTTGAGCATCCTTTTTTTCAACGTTTGAGAAATATCAAACAATTGGGTTTCGCTGAATATGTCTTCCCGGGTGCGACTCATACGAGATATCTTCACTCAATTGGTGTGATGAAT
Organism: Bacteriovoracaceae bacterium; assembly: GCA_947461145.1. GTDB lineage: Bacteria > Bdellovibrionota > Bacteriovoracia > Bacteriovoracales > Bacteriovoracaceae > Peredibacter. Next base: position 1,472 of record CANHJD010000077.1, on the reverse strand, counting down.
GTCTCGACACTTGTTTTTAATAATCTTTTTAAAAATCAAACGAGTTCTGAAATCCTTAGACTTAAAGAGACCCTCCGCTTGGGGTGTTTACTGCACGATATTGGGCATGCTCCTTTAAGTCACTCTACTGAGTCAGTCATGCCTAATGTGTCGGCACTAAAGTTACCAACGCAATTTAAAGAAGCAAAAGATCGGCAGGCTTCTCACGAAGATTATACAATTAAATCCATTACGGATAGTTCCTTCACAGATTCCTTTAAAGGTGTGACAGCAGAGTTCGGAATTGATCCTTTTGCTGTTGCTGAACTTGTTGTAGGGGAAACGAAAAATCCAGACTACTTCACAATTAAAGGAGTTAATTATTTCCCGCTCCTTCATCAACTAGTTTCTTCAGAAATGGATTGCGACAGAATGGACTATCTTCTAAGAGATAGTTATTTTTGTGGAGTTAGTTATGGAAAATTTGATCTAGATTGGATTATAGATAATCTAAAAATTTGCCATGAAAACAATAGTGGCTATCTTGGAATTTCGGAGAGAGCGATCTCTACTTTTGATGATTTTCTCCTTTCCCGCTTTCATATGTTTATGATGGTCTACTTCCATTACAGAGCAGTATGCCTTGAACAAATGCTAATGCGTTATTTTGAAAGTTCAAAAAATGAATATGCAATTCCGGCCAACATTGAGGCTTACTTAGATCACGATGATCCTTATCTCTATAAAGTGCTCAAAAACTCTCAAAATCTTTGGGCCAAACGTATCGTAATGAACAATATTCCTAAAAAAATCCTTGAAACTTTTGGTACAGCCCATTTAAATCAAATGCATGAACTTGAAGTTTTTTTAAAAGCTGAAAATATTGATTATATAAAATGCTCATCCTCAGGAAGGCTTTCAAAATATTATTCTGCGAACTCCCCTCAGCAAGAGTACCCAATGAAGGTGATGAGAGAATCATATTTAAAAAAAGGTAACCAATCGGCTAAAAACATCCAGGAAGCAACAGATTTATTTCAAAAATATAGTGCTTCTCATGCTGTGAATCGCATCCATTGCGACTTTGATGAAGTCTCCCCTACAAATCAAAAGAAGATCCTAGAGATTCTGCAGGCATAAAGTATGTATAAGTTTTTTCTTTATATTATCCTCATCATTGCTTACTTGGGACTGGCCAAGACACTGTCTCCTTCTGAGCATGGAGTTCAGTACCTACAAAACGAGAAAGGATTTTCTAAAATAATAAAAGGGAATCCAGCTACCGTTATCTTAGTGGATACCCACAAGACTGGCTTTTTAATGGAAACGCATTACCAAAAGTACAGGCTCATCTCAGGATATGATAATGTTGAAGACTTGATCGTAAGAACAAGCAAAGAATTTGCCAATAAGAATAAGAATAATATTGGACTCTCTATCTACAGACGATTAGATAATAAGGAAGAATTTCTACCACTCCCTCCCGGAAGTCT
>CANHJD010000076.1 GCA_947461145.1 Bacteriovoracaceae bacterium | reverse complement strand
GCTGTAATAAGAACAATACTTTTCTTCATGAATTAATCACCTAGTACGTGTGAACGAGCGACATCTACGATAAAACGACCAAGCAGAACATTCCGGCCAATTAGGAATTTGTACTCCATCTTAGATCTGTCATTCAGGTTGATAAAAACTTCCCTTTCAATATTGCCCATCTTCATTTTCTCTTTGATGACATAGCGACGAGAAACAAATCCCGCAGTGTTTGAAACTTTCTGAGTTGTACCGACTTTTCTAACAAGCTCAACTATCTTTCCTTCAGCATCTACAGTTTGAAACTTCACAAAAAGCTCTCCCCGCTGCTCAACCTCTTCAATATTAATTGCATGCATGGAAGTCGTTTTAGCTCCTGTATCAATACGGGCCTTGAGTTTGATTTTAATATCAGGCAAACTCACCCACTCAACTCGGCCTATAAGAACCTTATCTTTTAATAATTGAGCATGACTGACTGACGACAAGAGCAGACACAACCAAAAAAACAATGGAGTTAACTTCACCTAAAGACCTTTGAAGAACAGTTTAGAGGCTCTATTTTAGAACAGTTCGTTGATGGTCGGCAATAGACTTAAACAATTTAACTCATTAATTTTATTGGCTTTAGAAAAGTCCTACATCTCTCGCTATAGAATGCCGATAAATACCCATCAGACTTATTCAAGGAACACAATATGACTGGAAAAATCAGTTCATTTTTTACCGGAACTTTCTTCTTGGTTCTTTTCGGTTTTTTGGCCGTGCACTTCGCTTATATGAAGACACCACCTCAAGATCGATCAATTGCAAGTCAATCTGAGGCAGCTAAACCTTGGTACGATGCTAGCTGGAAATATTAGCGTAAGAAGAACCTCACGACACTCAGTTTTTTGGCGTTGTAAGGTGGGTATCGAAGAGGGATATCCACCAAAGATCCCTGCCTGTAAACAGATTTATAATGAGTGAAAGTATCGAAGCTTTTTTGTCCATGATAGCTACCAATCCCAGAAGTTCCCACTCCACCAAAAGGTAAATTTGGGTTTGCTAGATGCACAACAGTATCGTTTATACAACCACCGCCAAATGGAACTCGAGCGATAATATCTTTTTGTTTCTGTGGAACTTCTGAAAACACGTAGAACGCAAGTGGCTTGGGATATTTCAAAATGCTATTAATGGCTTCGTCTAAACTATCATAAGGTATGAGAGGGAGGATTGGTCCGAAGATTTCCTCTTCCATGATTCCATCACTCCATGCCACCCCTTTAAGTATCGTTGGTGCGATAAAATTTTCTTCTCGGTTATTTTCACCACCAACAGCAATTTTATCCTCAATAATAAGTTTTTTTAAGCGATCAAAATGTTTATGATTAACAATTCTTGGATAATCAGTAGATGTCCGAACGTCCTCACCATAAAATGATTTTAGATGATATCTCATTCGTTCAATGAGTTCAGACTCCAGACTTCTGGGGACAAGAACATAATCAGGAGCGACGCAAGTTTGACCAGCATTCAAAAATTTACCCCACACAATCCTTTTTGCTGCTATATCTAAATTAGCACTCTGCTCAATTAAACATGGACTTTTACCTCCAAGTTCAAGAGTGACCGGGGTTAAGTATTCTGCAGCTGCCTTCATCATAACTTTTCCAACAGCAGTACTTCCCGTAAAGAAAATATAGTCAAATCTTTGAGTGAGTAGCGCCTGAGTTTCCTCTAACCCCCCTTCAACCACAACAACATCATCAGATTGAAATATTTCTTCAATAATATTTTTTATGACACTAGATGTATGTGGTGCAAATTCAGATGGTTTAAGAACAATTTTGTTACCTGCAGCTATAGCTGCAATAAATGGAGACAAGCAAAGTTGAAAAGGATAATTCCATGGAGAAATGATAAGAACAACTCCATAAGGCTCTGGATGAATTCGACTAGTACCTGGAAAAAGGGCAATGGGAGTCTTGACCTTTTTTATTTTGGTCCATGCAGTAAGGTGCTTAATCGTATAAGAAATTTCTTCCAGGATAAATCCAATCTCTGTCGTGTATGTTTCGAAAGAGGACTTGCCAAGGTCAGCCTTTAAAGAGGCCATAATATCAGCCTCTCGCCTTACAATTAATGCCTTAAGTAACTCAAGTTTTTTCTCCCTCAGATCAACAGGTGTAACTCCCTTTGTCTGAAATGAATCTCTCAATACTGATGCAATACTTTGAAGGTCCATAATTATCTCTCAAGTTTTAAATATTTGACATAATTTCTAATTAGAGCTGACTTTCTGAAGTTTTTTATCTCCGGATACTGTAGGACAAAAGAACTTTCATACATCATAGGAATCCATGGAAGATCTTCAAAAATAACATCTTCCATTTGCTGAATAATTTTATCTCTATGATCTAAATTAGAGGTTTTCTTTAATTCTCCATAGAGAGAATCAATGATTGGACTTGAGTAGCCTGATTTATTTATTCCTGGAAAATTTTTTGAAACGAGTAGCTGCAATATATTCTCACCGTCTGGGTAATCAAAAAGCCAATTATCTGTAAAAAACATTAGCTCTCCAGCTCGCCCCTTTTTCATAAAATCAGGGAAGGAAAGAACTTCAATTTCAATTTTAATTCCAATTGCCTCAAGATGCTTCTTAATAAACTCTGCCTCTAAAATGTGAATCTTCTGATTCCCTCGGGTAGAATAGATAATTTTTTGAAAGCTCTTATTTTCCAGATAGCCCGATTTTTTTAAAAACTCTTTCGCCATCTCGGGATCGAAGGCAAAACGAAATTCTTTGGCGGGCAAATATCCAGGAATTCCGGGAACAAGGATTGAATTGGCACGAAGATTTGTATTTTGCGATAGTAACTGGACATATCCATTGTAGTCTATGGCGTACGCGATGGCTCGCCTCAGATTTGCGTTTTTCCCAAGGATAGAATTTCTCATATTGAAGGCAAGCCAACGGTTTGCAAGAATGGGAAAATGTTTTAAGTTTGCTCCGATATCCTTGAGGTTTTCCGCTAATTCACCATCGGCTCCAAAGAGTTGGGGAATATAAGTTTTGGGAACTGTGATTAAATCGATATCATGATTTAAAAACATGTCCCAACGCTCAGATTCCTGGGTCGTTAGATAGAAACGAACTTCATCAATAAAAGGAATCATTTCTTTGGATGAATCTAAAAGTTTTTCTATGTTGGCGTAACGATCCCCTGAACTGGGATAAAAATCCTTACGATAAGAAGTGAACTTTTTCATGCTAAGATAGTTTTCTTGTTGACCCAAAAATTGATAGGGTCCGGTCCCCACAAGTGTTTTATCAAGATTGTTCTGCTCAAACTCAACTACTTCCCAAGGAACAGGTACGATAAAGTTAAGCGCTAAGTAGTACATCAAATTCGGCTCTGGGTGATTTAATTCAATCACAAGAGTTTGCTCATTAATGGCAAAAACACCGTCAAGCTTTACAGAATTGATTTTTCTCCAATCCTCATTAATCAATTTTCCAAACTCATCAAAACCTACAATGAGGCCAGAAAAGAGACTCTTACCTGGACTTTTGAGGGAGTCCATCGCAAGGCGTTTAAATTGAATAACGAAATCATCTGCTCTTAATAGTCTCTTTTTACCTTGAAAGGCGGGGTGATCATGAAAGTAGATGCCCTTCTTAATCTTGATTTTTAATCTTTTTCCTTGTCCTTCAATCTGCGGTAAAGACTCCGCTATGAGTGGTTCAATTTCATAAGGACGCTTTAAATAATGATATTGAAAGAGTGGCTCCATCACCTGTGAAGACACGAGAAGAGAATCGTCGCTGAATGCTTTAGCAGGATCAAGACTATCCAGAGTACTGTCAAGAGATAGCCTAAGTAAGCTTTCTGTTCCTCGAAAAAAGTTTGCTCTTTTTATAAAAAACGAGACCCCAAGAATAAAAAAAATCCCAAAGAGGACGAAAAAAAAACGATTTCTCATAATTTAATCTGAACTGTCTTGAAATTTTCAAAAAACGATTTTGTTTTTTGACCTGTCACTAGTTCGGCCATATCTAAAGATGACCTAAAACCAAAACCCATCCCATGTCCGCTAAAACCACCAATGACAAATGTTTCCGTTGGAGCTTCTACACGATTTAAGATTGGTAACTCATCTGAGGTAAAGCCCATTGTTCCAGACCAGCGGTGGATCACCTTGAATTTTAATTTAAGCTGATCCCTCAGATAATCTTCGAGTCCTACCTGAATTAAGGGGGAAAGTTTTTCAAAGTCCCCGACTTCTCCAGATTCATCGAGGAGGCGTTTTCCACCAATAAGAAGAATCTTATCTTGAGATTTTCTCCAGTAGACTCTTTCAGGGGAGTCATAGTGCAAAGCATTTGAATCAATGTCCTCTTCTAACTCAACCGCCAACATTTGCGCCCGATTTGGCTTAATTAGGTCTTTGAAGGCCGGATGAAAATGAGGAAAATAGCCGTTCAAGGCAAGCACGATCTGTTTGCACTTAATTGTATTTAACTCAGTCGAAATTCCATCTTGAGTAATAATGAATGCAGAAAGATTTTCAACTATTTGAATTTTTCTTGCTTCAAGTTTAGTTCTTAAACTCGAAAGTAGTTGAATGGGATTAATCTTATATTCTTCATCATTTTCTAGAGCTCCAAAAAATGTCCCTTTAAGGCCATTTGGCATATCTTTTGTTTCGCGCCATTTGAAACCAAAATCGCCAGGATCAAATTCATTATCATCCCAAGTTTTTTTTAATTGCTCATTTTTAAATAAAGTTAATGATGAGGTTTTTTCAAATTTTATTTCAGGGGAAGACTTCAAAATGTGCTGATGAACAAGATGTAAAGACTCTTGGGCAAAACTATAAAGATTTAGAGCGTGATCTTTTCCCCAATGCTTTGAGAGCGTTTTATAAAAAGTGGCACTACCCTTTGTTAAAAAACCAGCATTTCGTCCACTGGCACCTGCCCCAATTGTGGATCGTTCTAAAATAATAATTTTTAAGTCTGGTCTGAACTCTGAAATCCAATACGCTACCGAAAGCCCAATGTAACCACCTCCAACAATCACAACGTCTGTAACCATATCAGGTGTTTTAAATTGATGGGCTCTCAGCCAGTGCGAGGTCGTCATTGGATTCGTCCTTGAAATTTCTAAATGGAATGATAGCCCATAGAGAGCAGACTTTCGATAGGAAGTTAGGGAAAGTTAGGTTATGAAGCTTTTTTATGAGTCTTTATTTCAGGATAAAACTCTTCTTCATATTCACTCTTATACTTAAGGAAAAGCTGGTAATTTCCAAATTCAATTTCTGACATCATTCCAATTTGCTCATCTAATGACTTTTTAAAACACATATCAATATAGTTTAAATGGAATGGGTCCAGGCCATTGAAGAAATCCTCAGTAAGAGGGACCGTTTTTAAAAGATCTTTGAGACTCTTTGCATGGTACATGTCATATTCTCCTAGACTCAATTTTCTTATCGGAAAATGCACGATTGAGTTGAATAAAATAGAAATTTTCTTTCACATCCCAAATACAAGAGCTTATGCTTAATTCCTGATGAACACTATCAGAGAGAGAAAAACTGAGTTATCAAGTCTTCTTTTCCCTTAATTTTGTACTTTGCCTCCTTTTGATGAAAATCATTAATTGGTCATTATCTCAACAAGCAGATCGCCCTAGAATTTTCTCATTTCTCTTTCTCACTCCTCTCTTATCAACACGTGGAATTAACAAAACGTTCAAACACAATCAGCCAGTAACTTTTCTTGTTTTAAAACTTTTTCTTTCCTTCTCATTCTTGTTCTCAATTTTGTTTCTTGCAAAGTTTTTTATACCTACAAGAACATATTTAGGAATACTCTTCATTTGTCCGACTATTTATTTTGCAACTGAATTACTGGGTGCATTGGGGCAAATTCTTTCAAATATTTCCAGACCTATAAAGGCGATTCATAACAATCCCTTAAAATCAAAATCACTCGGAGATTTTTGGGGGCTCAGATGGAATGTTTGGGTTCAAGATTGGCTAAGAGATATTTCCTTCTCTCAAAGAAGAAACCTCCCTAAAAAACTCGTTTTAACTTTTCTGGTTTCGGGTTTGTTTCATGAACTGATGGTCAATTTGCCGTATTATTTGTATTTTAATAAGAGCTATTTTGGAAATATGACTCTTTACTTTGTAATTCAAGGTATTGGGTTATGGGTAGAAAAGAAGTTACTGAATGATTTTTCAGATATAATTAAAAGAAGCTATACTTGGCTAATAATTATTTTGCCAACACCACTTTTTATAGCTCGACCATTGCTAACATTTTTCAGGATCACTCATGAGTAGTTTTTGGATAAATTTTGCCGTTGAAATAGGTTTTCTCTCTCTTTTGGGAGTTTTGTATTATTTTTATCAAAAGAAAAAAATTATTCATCATGAAGAGAATAAACCCTCGATGATTCTTAACTTTATTCTCCAATCATGTTTAGCAGAGAAAACTGACAATCCTCAGCCAGAGCTTGATAATTTAATTTTAGAATTGGATGATTTTCTTAATAATAAAACGTCTCAGCCTCCCTTCACTTTATTAAAGAATTTCTCACAATCCTCGACATGTTCTGCCGAATTAAAAGCAACAATTCTTGAGGGTCTTAAAGAATTGGATCAATAGAAATGGAGAAAAAAAACTACATGACCCCAAAAGGTCATAAAAGACTTGTTGATGAACTTGAACAACTTTTAAGAGTTGAAAGACCAGAAGTCACAAGACTTATTCAATGGGCTGCAAGCAATGGAGATCGCTCAGAAAATGCTGACTATCTCTATGGGAAAAAAAGGCTTAGAGAGATAGATCGCAGGATAAGGTTTCTCAGTTCAAGACTTGATCAAGCACAGGTCGTTCGCCCCTCACAGACTATGAATGATAAAATTCAATTTGGGGCAACAGTTGAGATACTAGATGAAGACGGAAATAAAAGAAAATACACAATAGTTGGTGTAGATGAAGTCGACACTTCAGTAGGTCATATCAGCTGGCAATCTCCAATTGGTAAGGCGCTATTGGGGAAGGTTATAGGCCAAGAAGTCATTATTAACGCCCCGGTCGGTGAGATGAGTTTTGAGATAGTCTTAATACAATACATTAATTTCGACTAAGCTCCCCAAACGCAAATTCAAGGACATAACGTTTTTATGCATCCTTTTCACCATAAGAAAGTTCTAAAGCGCAACTTTTTCCTGGGCTCCCTGGAGGCCATTTTGGGGTAAAATAGTGTACTCCACTATCTAAGGACTGATATGGCCACTTATAGATTATTACTTTTAGCAGGATGCTTAATAACCCTTAACGGATTGGCAGGGACCAAGGTCGATAAAAAAGACATCATTAATGGTGTTATGGTCGAGTCTGGGAAAAATAATTCCACCCGTTTTTACACTGGCACTATTACCAAGACCCTTCCGTATAATATGAAAGCCGTCGCATCTGGAATCGTAAATTTCAATGAAAAATGTAATGATGCTTTTTCTGACAAAAGAAAATTTACAAATAAGAATATCAAATGTCGCTATCACAACGATAATCTCGTAGAAACTCTTGTGATTAAAAACATCAAGACTTCTGGATGGCAAAAAGAAAGCGGTGAAGTTGAGCGTTATATCTTAGGTCGTAAAATTTATAACAGAGGTGATTTTGGTCATCATGAATTAGTTCGAATTTATGAAGGGAGAAACTCACAAGATCAAAAAACGATCACAATCGTACAAACAATGCTTGATGATAAAGATGTGAAGAAATACACAAACCCATCTTTTTCTAAAGATTCAGCTTTTGATAAAGCAAACTCAATTTTTACTCTGACTGAAGTAAAAGCAAATGAGACCCATTTAAATTACCACTACTCCGCCCAAACTGATCACTGGATACTGAATAAGGAAGTTTCAATTCCTCAGGTTTTTTCCTCAATGAGTAAGAGTATCAATGATTTAGTTAAGGCCGTGTCAGCAGAGTCTTCAATTCAGCATCAAGATCTAGCTTCTAATTAATCTTCTTCATGACGCATGACCTGAATCTGTGATACAAACAGGTCATGCGTTTTTTCAGAACATATATAGAAATTTCAAATATTTGTAATCTTCAGTGCACATTCTGTCCTGAAGTTGAAAGAGAAAAAAAAATTCTCTCGACCGATCATTTTAGAAAAATCTTAAAACAAGTTTTGCCCTACTCTGAACAAATTTGCTTGCATCTCATGGGTGAACCACTGGCCCATCCAGAATTTGAAAAAATTCTCAGCATCTGCAATGAGGAGAAGGCCGTAGTTCACCTTACAACAAATGGTACTTATCTTCAAAAATTTGGCTTTGAGACCTTTTTAAAATCCCCATCACTAAGACAAATAAATTTTTCACTCCATAGCTACAAAGATAACTTTCCCGATAAAGATATAAGGCCCTATCTTTTTGACATACTCCAGTTCTCGAAACAGGCGATAAAAGAAAAACCAGAGCTTTATATCAATTATCGATTGTGGAATCTTCCTGAGGCAACTGGAAGAAAAGATGAGAATCAGGAAATAATCGATCATATTTGTGAGTACTTTCAAGTTCCATTAAATGAACGTGTCGATGTGAGATTCAAGAAAAGCAAGAATATTGCTGGAAGAGTTTACTTCCATTTTGATACTCGCTTTGATTGGCCCTCCATGGATGATCCTCTACGTGACAAACGGGGTTTCTGCCATGCCCTTTCCCAACAAATTGGAATCCATGCAGATGGTACTGTAGTCCCTTGTTGCCTGGACAAAGAAGCGAATATCACCCTCGGAAATGTGCTTGAAAAATCATTTGAAGAAATCTTAAACTCTCCCCGATTACAAAAAATGCGTGAGGGATTTCAAAAACATTTGCTAGTGGAGGAACTCTGCCAAAAATGCACCTTCATCAAGCGATTCGATAACAAATCTGCCCCGACAAAGGTCCTATAAAAAATAAAATAATTCCATTTTTTAGTTGAACTACGGAAAAACTACGCCTATACTGATCTCAAGTACGGAAACGATACGGAGAAAGTTATGGCCCTTACAAAAAAACAAAAAGAAGTTCTAGATTATATTACTGAGTATGTAAGAGAGAATGATTTCTCCCCGACTCAAAAAGAAATTCAAGAACACTTTGGATTCAAGTCCCTTGGGTCTGTACAGGATTATATTAAGTATCTCACAAATGGTGGCTACTTAGTAAATGATTCCCATTCTGTTAGAGGCTTAACACCTTCAGCAGTTCAGCAAAACACTGAGGAAATACCTCTCTTGGGGTCTATCGCTGCCGGTGTTCCAATTGAGGCGATTGAAAACAGCGATCGAATTAGTGTTCCAATGCACATGCTTGGCAAGGGGCAATACTACGCTTTAAAAGTTAAAGGCGAGTCAATGATAGAAGATGGAATTCTAAGTGGTGACATTGCCATTATCAAACACCAGACTCAGGCTGAAAATGGTCAAATCGTTGTTGCTGTGGTTGAAAATGAAACGACACTTAAGCATTATTTTAAAAAAACTAAGCAAGTCGAGTTGCATCCTGCAAATAAATTAATGAAACCGATAATCATTAAAGATAAGGAATGCGAAATTCGTGGAGTGATGGTCGGGCTTATTCGCACATACTAGTTTAGAACGCTAACACATACATTTTATCGCTTTTTTATTCGTCAAGGAGGACGTCTATGATCGCACACGCAAATTTTTCAAAAGATATTTACTCGTTAAACGAGGCAGAGCTATTTAGCAAAATACAACTTGAACTCGTCAACAGATATGAAGTTGACCCTAATCTTGCTTCAGAAATGGCTTGGGACTTAATAGAAGTCATGTCTGCTGTGGATGGCAATTTAGAACGATTTGAGAAATATTTTCTGCATTAAATAATTCTCTATACTAATTACATAAAGGCCCAGAATTATCTCTCTGAGACGAATGGCTCGAGCTCTGAAATTCTTTGTCTTTTTTTTTAAATATATCTGGAGGTAAAAATGGTTACAGATCAAGATTTATGGATCAGCAAATCACTACTTGTTTTTATGGGAAGCTTTATTTTCTTTAGCATTCTTGGGGCAATTTAAAAAAAATAGGCTTCAATTAGTTCTTTTGAAAGATTTTGATGCTGAAAGTGTGGTTTTAAGAAAAGATTTTTTATAATAATTTTATTTTTTACAAAGAAACCACACACGTTCTCCTTTAAGAGAACAAACCGTATATCTTGTGGCCAATAACTTTTCCAGTCGAAGTCCTCTTGATGAGACACTTTTAGTATGGTCTCAATTTGTGGAAAATCCTCTTCCTTAATTTCTGCAAATTGAAGACCCTGCTTTTTCACAGTGTATCCGTAAGGACAATGAAGGCAGGCAGACTTACAACAAGTCCCTTTATTTTTTAAATACTGACTTGTAAAAACAGTATAACCTTCTGAAGTTTGGTATGTTAGTTCCTTATACATAAATTCTCGTTTATAATTAATGGCATGATTTTATGGTTACTCATTTTTCAACTAAGCTCTTTTGCCCAAGAACTCACGCCCGTTGTGGAAGAATATTGTTTTACCTCTGAGGCCAGACTCAAGCAACTGTTTCCGAAGATTAAGTTCATGCTTATTCAGTCTGATCAAGTGCTTGTTGAAAGTAATTGTTTAACCATTAAGACTACGAGCTATAGACGAGAACTCATCCAATCTTATGTCACTAACTTAGACCCAAGCGTACAAGTAAAATTTTCCTCTACAGAGCTAAAGGGTGAGCCTTGCCGGATCAAGGTCGAAAAAATTAAAACGATTATCATGGCAACCTCTGAAGGTATTTTAAATCCAGGCCTAATTGATGTGAAAATTAGTGGCAATAAAAAACAAAAATTCCACGAAATTAAAGAAATAAATTCCATACAGACACAAAAGGAGTTTGAGCTTGCAATGAATCAATCTTTGATCAAAGGGATATGCAACTACGTGACAGCTGATCGCTACGAAATTTCATTAGAAGCAAGGAAGGACCCAGTTCCGGCAACTCAATGGGCCCCGATGAACCAAGAAACCTCTAGCTTAAAATCTACTTTACAGCTAAGCCGCGGTGAAAGAGTTGAACTTGGCTCAATCCTTAGGGATCTCAATGGTAACTCTTCTGAGCTAGATGTGAACAGCGGAGCTCAAGCAGAAAAGAATCAAGAAGAGCAAATGGAAAAAATTTTTCTCAGCATTGATTGATAGCCTAAAAACCAAGCCTTCTCTTACAAAACCTTACAATAAGATCATACGAGGAATCCTATCCAACTAAATAACATCACTCATGTTATGGGGCACACCATGGAGTTCCTTACATTTTTGCCCCTTACGAAAAAGCTTCGTGGCAATATGACTCCACCATTTTTTATTTTGACGTTAAAAGTTAGAACCAATTTTTAAGGCTTTGGCCCTAATGCAGCGAGAGCTATGAACTTGGCATCCTCATTGCTTTTCTAAGCCGTAAACAGAGGGAGAAGAACTCAAAAAAAACTCACAAAAATTCACTGGAAATCCGAAGCTAACCACTTTGTCTTTCCCACAAAATATCCCGCCAAAAACTTCCCCGTTCCTTCCTCTGTAGGTTATCTCTTTTCGATTAAAAAGCCCTCTTTAGAGGGCTTTTTACTATGTGGCACCAAGCTATGGTTACAAAACGACTTAAAAGGCCAGAGTGGCCCCAAAGATGAATCCTTGAGTGACATGGTTTCAATAACTTAAATTTTCCTAAAAATTGGCATGAATCATGCTCTATAGATCTTGAGCTGAGGGTGATGAACTCCACAAACGTTCACAAAAATATCCCTGGAATTTGAAACTAAAACCATTTCAAATTTCTCACCCACCCCCGTTAGAACACTTCACCGTTCCATCCTCAGCAGGTTTTTTTACTAACTACTTAAGCCACTCGTACAAATGATAATGCTCACCGGACATTCCTAAAACTTCATACACTTTTTGAGCTTTCATATTGGATTTATCCACATAGAGTCTTAATCCTCTTAAATCTGAGGATTTCTCAACCATGTCTTTAAGATGTTGATAGAGTTTGCGATAAACTCCTTTCCCTCTAAAATCAGAAAGGACATAGACGGAATGAATCCAAAGAACTGTTCCATTTCTCCAGTCGCTCCATTCGGGAATGGTCAATAAGCACCCGACAACATTGCCATCAACTTCAGCTAACCAGTATTTACCTTTAGCGGGATCATCAAAAACTGCTGAGACTCCCTTGTTCACGGTCTCAGGATCAAGCTTCAATGCTTCTGTTTCAAATGCCATTTTTATTTGATAGTCAGCAATGGTTGCAATATCAAATAATAGTCCAGGCCTTATCGTGAT